>JAICPP010000175.1 GCA_025929805.1 Gemmatimonadales bacterium
AGCGGCTTGCCCGGCCCGAGCACGTGTTCCTGACCAACGAACTCGTCGAGGGTTGCCGGCCGCATGCGAGCGGCCAGGGGCCGGGTCTCGCGGCCCCCGGTGAACAGGGAGCCCTGACGCGCAGAGGGTCGCTTGCGTGCCATTGGTTCAGTGAGACGCTGGGGTCGGCGGTGGGAGAGCCTGGGAGCTGACGACGCGTGCGTCGACCGACCGGATGCCCACGATCATGCGGTCCCCCAGACCGGCGCACGCGTCTTACCTAGGATGGCTGCTCGACCCATGCCTGTCCACCCCATGTGCTTCATGACTGGATCAGCCCTGCCAGGAGGCGCTCGGTCACAAAATACCCGAGACCACCCCCAAAGAACGCCAGCGGGGTGAGCCACCCCCGCTTACCCTGGAACTCGGGAACCAGGTTCGAGGCTGCGACATAGAGGGTGACCCCAGCGGAGAGGGCCAGCCCATGCCGGGCCAAGGGGGCGAGCTGCTCGGTGAGCAGAACACCGAGGATTGTCGCGACCCCCAAGACCGCAGCACCTCCGACCGCCCGGCCCCGGCTCTGGCCCCCGGCGACGATCACGCTGGCGATAGTGACTCCCTCGGGCAGCTTGTGGAGGAGTACCGCCAGAAAGAGGAGCAAACCCAATCGGTCGGATACCAGAAAGCCACTGGCGATGGCGACACCATCGAAGAAGGTGTGCAGGGTGAGCCCGAGGAGGGCGGAAAAGCCGGCCGAGGCGCTCAGCCGGTGCGTCTCTTCGCCGAAGTGAAAGTGGCTGGTGAATACATGCTGGGCCAGATGGACCGCGAAATACCCCAGCAGCACAAAAAGCAACGCGGCAGGACTCGAGCCCGCCACCTCAGGCACGACGTCGAGGATGGTAACAGCCAGCATGAAACCGGCACCGAACGCCAGGCACCCGTCGATGAGCTTGAGACCCTGCCTCAAGTGACGCACCACCGCCAGCGCTCCAGCCACATTCCCCAGAGCGGCAGCGACGGCAAATCCCAGTGGGCTCACCGGAGGTCCCGAGCCAATTCCAACAGACGGTCACGCGTATTGAGCGACGGCTCATCCAGCACTCGCTCCAGCAGCACGGCCAGGGTTCGGCCGATCTCGGGCCCGGCCGCGCCGAGAGCCTGGAGGTCCGTTCCGGTGATCGCAAGGTCCGACCGCATCAACGGGTCTTTCCGACGGCGGATCTCTCGCACCGTTTCAGCCCAGAACGGGTCCCTTCCCTGGCGGAGCTTCCAAAGAGCCATTAAGTCGTCTGCCGACCGCCCGACAGCAGAAAGCCAGCGACGCACGGAGCGCTCGTCGCGGGACGCCGGCTCCGGGGGTCCGTCTTCCATCCCCTGAGCCCGCTCCAGCTCGGCGTTCGATGCTTTGAGTCGGCGGAGCACCGCGGTGGGTCTCGAGGTGAGCAGCGCCGTCAATAGAACTGGCTCACGCACGGAAGCCGGGGGCTCGGCGATCTGCCCCTCGGCAAAGGGGTCGTGCTCCAGCTCGGGAACCCAGATGCGCGCCGCGCCCGCCTCGATCCAGAGGGTAGCAAACCGCGACACATTTCGGGCCGTGCGAAGGCCCTTGAACCACTCGTCGCGCACCCGTTCGGCTGACAGCTGTGACAGACCCGGGCCCGCGGCTCGGGCCGCCGTCCAGGTGGGGGGATCGATCTCGAAATCGAACCGCGCCGCAAAGCGGAGGGCACGGAGGATCCGGAGGTAGTCCTCTTCGAACCGCCGGGCTGGTTCGCCGACGGCGCGGACCAGACGCCGCTCGAGGTCAGGATGTCCGCCAAAGGGATCCCTCCATTCCTGCCGGATCGGATGATAGGCAATGGCGTTGATGGTGAAATCGCGTCGGGCGAGATCTTCCTCCAGCGATACCCCGTACTCAACCACGGGATGGCGCCCATCGGTCGTCACGTCCCGCCGAAACGTGGTCACCTCATGCATTGTCCGTTGGCGATCGAGCACCCCGACAGTTCCGTATTTCACGCCGACAGCCACGGTGCGGGGGAATAACCGTTGCACTTCCTCGGGCGTGGCCGAAGTCGCAATATCAAAGTCGGCGTGAGGATGACCCAGGAGCGTGTCGCGCAGCGTACCGCCCACGCACCAGGCTTCGTGTCCTGCCGCCTCCAATGTGCGAGCGATCTGAAGGATGGACTCCGGAATGTCGAGAGCAGTCGGGAAACCCACGCTAGCGTCCGTACTGCCGGCCAGACGATAGGGAAATCACCAGCTCCATCCTGGCTTGAGATGGTGTACGCGGCCCCGCCGGAATGGCACCCATCGCGACGAGTTGGCTCCCTCCACCTTCGAATGCGTACAGCGGAGTGACTTCCCCCCAGAGGCAGCGGGTCGCCAGGACCACAGGCTTTCCGTCTTCCAGCCATCGGCGGATGGCGGGCACGGCCCCGGGTGGCACATTTCCGCTGCCAAATGCGATCACGACCAGGCCATCGTGAGTGGAGCGGGCGAGATCCAACAGGGAGCCGTCATCTCCAACCACCATCGAGACCAGTGCGACTCGGGCGGGAAGTCCGGAAGGCTCCGAGCCGAGCTGACCTGGAGCGTGGCTCTCCGAATCAGTCGGGTCTCGACGGACCGGCCGGCCACCGTGGTAGACGACCGATCCCTCCTTCACCCATCCGATCGCGCCGGCATGAGGAGCGGCAAAGGCATCTACATCGGTCGCGTGCACCTTCACGGCATGCCGCCCCGCGAACAGCTTGCCGTTGAAAACCACAATCACACCCTGGCCGGAGCTCTGACGGTCTGCGGCGACTGCGGCAGCATCCACGAGATTGCGGGGGCCATCCCAACCCTCGTCGCTGGACGTGCGCATCGCGCCGGTGATCACTACCGGCACGGTTCGCGGCAGGGTGCGATCCAGCAGATAGGCACTCTCTTCGATGATATCGGTACCCTGGGTGACCACGATCCCCTGCACCTCCCCGGATTCACCGATGATCCGAAGCCGCTCCCGCAGCTGCCACAGACGTTCCGGGCCAAGATGACACGCGGGTATCATGGCCCAGTTCTCCACCCGATATTCGCCTATCCGCTTCAGGCCGCCGGCGAGCTCGAGGAGAGCCTCCCCGTCGTGGGCCGGAATATTCCCGCCCGCCGACGGGTCTCGTTGCATGGAGATAGTTCCCCCGGTGAACAGCAGGTGGATCATACTGAGCCAAAAGCGTGAACAGTAAACGGTGAACGGTGAACGGGCCTCACCCATCCGCCCCGTTTACCGTTCACCGTTCACCGTTCTTATCCACAGAGAACGCTCCCTCCATTCACGTTGAGGACCTCGCCCGTGATGTGGCGCGCCAGGGCGCTGCAGAGAAACAGTATAGGGCCGGCGATGTCCTGGGCTGTGGCAATCCGCTGAAGGGGAATACTCCGGGCGATCCGCTCGCGGTTGTCACCGGTGAAGGCGGGGGAGCACATGTCAGTATCGACCCACCCGGGTGCGACGCAGTTGACGGCCACCTCGGGAGCACATTCCATGGCTAGAGATTTGGTCAGCGAGATCAGTGCGCCTTTGGTTGCTGCATAATCGGCGTGGAATGCCTCGCCGCGCTGACCCGCCGTGCTCGAAACGATGACCACCCGTCCGCCAGGACGCATCAGCTCCAGAGCGGCGCGAGTAGAGAGAAATACCGCGTCGAGATTAGCCGCCATTGTGTGGCGCCATCGCCGGTCGGTCATCCCACTTAGCGGCACCTCCTCCGAAGGCCATACGCCGGCGTTGGCGATGAAGATGTCCAGTCCACCGAACTCACGCTTGCATCCCGCCTGCAGGCGGTCGACCACCTCCGGATCCGCCAAATCTCCGCCACTAACGTAGGTACGGCGTCCCAGAGCCCTGATCTCGCGAGCAGCCGCCTCGGCGTCATCCGCTCGGATATGGAACGTCAGGGCGACGTCCGCTCCTGCCCGGGCCAGCAGGACCGCTACTGCCCGTCCGATGCCTCGACTTCCTCCGGTCACGAGTGCCACTTGTCCGGTGAGCTCGATCATGAGCCGAACAGCTCGCGCTCTACCGACTCCACGATCAGATGCTCGAACGCCATGTGCATCAGCTGCACCAGGCTAGTCTCGTTGGAGGGAACGACGATTGAGACGTCGACCATTCCGGCGAGGGCACCACCACCTTTCCCCAGAAAAGCCACCACCGGGACTCCACGCCGGCCAGCCGCACCGGCCGCTGCGAGAAGGTTTTTGCTCTCACCACTGGTGCTGTGAAGAATCAGGAGATCACCCGGACCGCATAACGCCTCGACCTGACGGGCGAACACCTGGTCAAAAGCGAGGTCGTTCCCCGCGGCGGTCAGGATCGATGTGTCGGTGGTGAGAGCTACTGCCGCGAGTGGCCGCCGGGTGGCTGAATAGCGTACCACATACTCTGCGGCCAGGTGCTGCGCGTCGGCCGCGCTTCCCCCATTGCCGCAGAAGTACAGCGTGCCGCCACCGCGAAGCACTTCAGTGTACCGGGTTGCCAGCTGGGCCAGCGGACCGCTAAGGGACTTGGATGCAAGGGCAACGGAGGCCAGCGCGTCGAGCCCTGCTTCTATTCGACTCTGGCTCACCGACCTCCCTCGAGAAACTCTTTGATCCGGCGCATCCAGCTCCGGCGGATGGCGAGGGGTGGCACCGGAGCCACTGGTTGATCGCTGAGGATGGCAGCTGGGTTTCGCACCACCAGGAGCTCGACCTGCTCCACTCCGTCCTGCGCCTTCAGAAAGTGGGCGCCCGTGGCGACGGTTCGGTCGTCTCCATGGTTGTCGCCCGCCAGAATGTCGGCCAATCCCTCCGCCACCAGTTGGCGGGCCCGCTGGCCGCGGGCTTGAGCACTTAGAAGTGTGGTGGCGTCCACCTGCATCTTGGCCCCGATGGATTTCCAGTGACGCACCGCGTTCACCGAGCAGCAGCTGTACCGCTCGGGGTGGGCCAGGAGCGGAATCACGCCCATGGCCGACACCTGGGAGAGCGCGTTGTTGACGATATCAAAGGCCACTAGGCGAGGAAACTCGACCAACATGTACCGGCTCCCGCCCAACGTGAAGCTCCGGATGGCAGCGGCCTGTCGGTTGATTGGGCGATCGAGCATGACCTCGGCCCCGCGATGGAGGCGAGGTACTGCCGGTGCCTGTTCCCGCAGAGCCGTAAACGCCCGCTCGTGGGCGACGGGTAGTCCCGCCTCCGCACGACCCGCCGGAAAGTGCGGCGTCAGGCAAACGTCCGTAATGCCCTGCTGAGCCATGGCACCGAGAACTTTCACGGATTGATCGACTGACCGGGAGCCGTCATCCACGCCGGGGAGCAAGTGGCTGTGGAGGTCGATCACCCGCGCGACACCGAGGAACGCAGCACCGAAATGGCGAAGTCCTCGAGATGCTCGGGAGCGGTCTCGGCCTGCGCCAGCAGCGCCAGAGTGATCAGCGCGTCCGCGGCCAGGAGATCGAGTGCAGTCGAGCGATCGCCCGGGTGGGAGAGGACTACCACCAGGGCAGACTGTGCGGCGTTGGCTAACCGGGTCGGAAGAGTGGACCCAGCTGCGCTCCGTTCATACTGTCGCACCCGAGCGTGCAGGACCGCCGGAGCCTGACGGGTATGCTGGTCCAGCCAGTCGTCACCCACGACTAGGCGCCGCGGGGTTCGGCCACCTGGCCATCGGCCAGCCAGCTTGCCACCAACTCCGGCGTGGCCGCTCGGGCCGCAGGCAGGCGGGCGGGATCTCCGGCACCCGCAGATGCGAAATGAGGGCGACCGCCACCCTTGCCGCCGCTCAGTGCCGCGATGCGGTTTACCAGGTCGCCCGCTCTTCGGCCACCCTGCACCAGGTCGTCCGTCAAAGTGACGTGAATCGACCCGCGGCCGGCGGCACTGAACAGAACCAGAATGCCGTTGCGCCGCCCCTCACGAAAGGCATCGGCCATTCGACCGAGCTCTGCTCGATCCTCCGAGGCCGTTTCCGCTACGGTGAGCTCGATATCCGCCACCTTCGAAACATCAGCACGCAGCGTTTCACCGCGGCCGGCACGCAGGGTCTCCGCCAGGCGAGCTTCCAGCTTCTGGCGCTCCTCCAGCAGCTGTTCCACTCGTCGAACCACGTGCTCGGGTTGCGCCTTCAGCGTTTCCGCCAGCCGGCTCAGCCGCTGCTCCAGCTCACGCACCGCACGCAAAGCGCCCATACCGGTCACCGCCTCGATGCGGCGGACCCCGGCGGCCACCCCTGACTGTCCCGAAAACCGGAAGGTGCCGATCTGGCCTGTAGTCCGTACGTGAGTGCCACCGCACAGCTCGATGGACGGCCCCATCCGCACCACCCGGACCCGGTCCCCGTATTTCTCGGAGAAGAAGGCCATGGCGCCAAGGGCGAGCGCATCGGGGTAGGGCATCTCCCGAGTCTCTACGAGATGATTGGCGAGAAGCAGGTCGTTTACCTCTGCCTCGATGCCCTCCAGAGTGCCAGCATCAATCGGCCCATGATGGGAGAAGTCGAAGCGCAGCCGCTCGGGCTCTACCAGAGAACCCTGCTGGCGCACATGAGTTCCCAGCCGCTTCCGCAGTACATAGTGAACGATGTGGGTGGCGCTGTGGTTGCGCTCGATATCATGACGCCGTGGCGCATCCACCGCCGCATGGAGCAACGTGGGCTCGAAGGTTTCGCCGAAGGCACCGCCCACGACAGTTCCCTTGGGATCCTTATGCACCGTATCCACCGCGAGCGACCATCCCTCGCCCGCCACTGCTCCGGTGTCGCTCACCTGGCCACCCGACTCGACGTAGAAGGGATTTTCCCGCAGCACGAGCTCGACCCG
>JAICPP010000132.1 GCA_025929805.1 Gemmatimonadales bacterium
GAGCCACCGGACACCGTAGGTGTTGAGCGTGTCGAGCGCCGGATGAGAGAGGATGGCCAGCGTTGAAAGCAGGAGCAGCTGCCTTGGGTCGGGTGCCGAGACCCGGCCGGATCGGTAAGCTGATCGGATCCTGTCGGCCAGGAGGAGGGTTCCGGTGAGGAGGAAAGGTAGGACGACCAGCGCCAGGACGCCGTGAGTCCAGCCGCGGCGCCACTCGAGATCCGCCAGCGGGCCACGCAGATAGGCGAGTACATCGAGGTCCGGTAAGTTGGCCCCGATCAGGAGCGCGCTGGTGCCCAGAGCTGTACGGCGGCCCAACCCGCTGCTCGATAGGGTCGCACCTAGCAGCGTGTGGCAAACCGGGTCTATTCGAGCCTCGGGTTCAAGAGTCAGGTCACCGGCTTACCGTCGCTATCGATCAGTCTGATCTCGCCGAGTTGCAGTTCCCGAATACCTGGTTCGATCTTCGAACGGTCCCCTACTATAACCCAGACGAGCTGGTCGGGACGGACGACCTCACGCGCCACCTCGGTCAGACTCTGAATGGTCTGGGCCCGCACCCTTTCGGCAAAGGTATCGTAGTAGCGATCATCCAGCCCAAAGCTCACGATGTCCACGATCGCCCCGGACAGGGCCGCCATGGTTTCCCAGGACCCCGGGAGCGTCAGCGTGAGTGCTGCCTGAGCCCGGGCGAGCTCGGCCGGCTCGATCGGACGATCCTTAATGATGCCGCGGAGCTCCTTATTCAGCTCTACCACGGCTTCCTTGGTCTTATCGGTCTGGACTGGCGCGTAGGCAACGAAGGGGCGCTGCCCCCGAGCGTCGCGGAAGAAGGTATAGGCACCGTAGGCCCAATGCTTGTCTTCCCGCAGGTTCATGTTCACTCGTGAGCTAAAATCACTTCCCAGCACGCCGTTCATGGTCTGAATCGCCACTTCTTTCGGGTTCGACTTCGGTGGCGCGACGTGGCCGGCAATGATAACCGATTGCAGCGAGCCCGGCCGGTCCATCAAGTACACGGTCGTGCCTTTCGGCTGATTCACTGTAGCAATGGATTTTTCCGGCACCTGGCCCGGCTGCCACTCCGCGAATAACCGCTCCAGCCTGGGCTTGATCTCCGCCATGGTGGTCGCTCCCACCACGACCATCGTGGCATGATTCGGCTTGAACCAGGTCTGATGGAAGCGTACCAGATCCTCCCGCGTGATCCGGGCTGTGGACTCCTGCGTGCCGGATCCGGTCCACGGGTTGGAGTAGGCGTGACCGGCCCCATAGAGCAGACCCGGGAAGACTCGGAGGGCCAGCCCCACCGGGTCGGCCTTTTCTTGCTGGATTTGCGCCAGGCGTTGCTTTTTCAGCCGCTCGAAGTCCGCTCGCGGGAATGAAGGGTGCAGCACCACGTCGGCGTAGATGGCCAGCGACGCGTCCAGATTCTCCTTGAGGGCTTCGAGTGAAACACTGGAGATGTCGAGCCGGGATCCGGTAAGGAGATTCGCCCCCACCTGGGCAAGCTGGTCGCTGATCTGCAACGCGTTTCGTTGAGTCGTTCCCTCGTCCATCATGGCCAGAGCCAGACTTGCCGTGCCTGGGATGGTGGATTGGTCGGCGGCAAAGCCGGCATCCAGAAGCAGATCGAGCCGCACCTGCGGAATGGACGGTCGCGGAGCCAGCACGACCTTGAGACCATTAGAGAGCGTGGCTCGCTCTAGGTTGGGGAACTTGGTTTCGACCGACCGGCCTGCTGCCGGCAGCTTGGAGCGATCGGCTGCCGCTGAAGCCGTCTGGAACTCAGGGTAGGGATGCACTTCCAGATTGTAGACTCCATCGCTCAGCCACTGGCGAGCTGTGCGAGTCAGCTGGGCCGAGGTCGCCTGTTCCACGCGACTCAGCCGCACCTGGTAGAAATCCGGACGCCCGGCAAACACCTCGCCTTGAGCCAGCACGTCCGACTTGCCGCCGAAGCCTCCAATCCTCTCGATCCCTCTGATGAACCCGGCTCGATACTGGGTCTTGATTCTCCGGAGCTCGATGGCTGTAGGCCCGGCATCCAGTAAGCGAGCCAGCTCCTGGTCTACCGCGTTCTCTACCTGCGAGAGCTGAACTCCAGGGCGCGCCGTCGCCTGAATAACGAAGAGCCCACCCATTTCCCGCAGTTGCACATACGCGGCAACGTCGGTCGCGGTCTGATCGTCGTACACCAACCGTTTGAACAGACGGGAGGATTTTCCCTGGCTCAGCAGGTCGCTGACGAGGTTGAGGTAATCCGCCTCGGCGGTGCCCCAGCCCGGGATGTTCCAGACTTTGTAGATCCTGGCTTGGGGCACCCGATCCTGCATGATGCCCCGCTGACTTCCGGTCCGCTTTGCGATCCAGGCCTCCTGTCGGGCCACCGGCGGCCCGGCGGGAATGTCGCCGAAATAATGCTCCACCTTCTGTCTTGCAGTCTTGGCGTCAATGTCTCCTGCGATCACAACTACCGCATTCGCGGCTCCGTAGTAGGTCCGAAACCAGTCCTTCACGTCCTCCAGTTTGGCAGCGTCCAGATCCTCCATCGAGCCGATCACAGTCCAGGAATAGGGATGGTGCCCGGGATAGAGCTTGGGCGTGAGAAAGTCCCAGACCTTTCCGTATGGTTCGTTCTCGCCCTGGCGCTTCTCGTTCTGCACCACGCCTCGCTGCTCGTCGAGTTTGGGCTGGCTGATCGCGCCGGTCAGGTGTCCCATCCGGTCGGACTCCATCCACAACGCCAGGTCGAGCGCATTGGTGGGCACGTTCTGGAAGTAATTCGTGCGATCCTCGCTCGTGGTGCCATTCATGTCGGTGGCACCGGCCTGTTCCAGCGGTCCGAAGAAGTCCTTGTCATAGTTTTCACTACCGTTGTACATCAGGTGCTCGAAGAGATGCGCGAACCCGGTACGCCCGGGCCGCTCGTTCTTGGACCCGACGTGATACCAGACGTTGACGGCGACGATCGGCGCCTTGTGGTCCTCGTGGACGATCAAAGTCAGGCCGTTCGGCAGGACGAATCTCTGATAGGGTATGTCGATCCTGGCGCGGGCAGGCCCGGACCGCTGCGCGACTAACGGGGTAGCATGCCAGGCAACAGAAGGTGAGCCAGCCAGGAGCGCTGCAAGCGTGAGTCGAGCCAGCACGATGACCTCAGATGGGAGAAGGGGACCGAACGTAGACTCGAGCAGGCGGTGATGGAGCCCGGCCCAGTCGCTGAAGGATCCTCAGGTTGGCAAGACGATCCGGAAGAACATTAAGTGTCAGCTCACCTCACCCGAGTGGCTGCACCGGAGCCGGTGGCGACTGGTTGAGCTCCAACCAGTAGCGGCCGACCGACTGTAAGACGGCCCTGAGCTCTTTGTAGTGCACTGGCTTCTGAACACAGCTGTTGGCACCCAGCTGGTAGCACTGTGCCAGCTCCCGCGGATCATCCGAGGCGGTGAGCACGACCACAGGGACCACGCTGGTGCGGGAGTTGGTCCGTACTGCTCGGAGAACGTCGAATCCGTCCATCCGAGGCAGCTTCAGATCGAGGAGGATCAGCCGGGGGGGCGGCTCACCGATGCGGTGGCGGTGGGAGCCCCGGCCGAACAGGAAGTCCAGTGCCTCTTCGCCGTCCCGGGCTACCTCGATTCGAGTGCTGGCATCGAGCTCCCGCAAGGGCCGAACCGTGAGCTCCACCTCGAGGGAACCGTCCTCGATGAGAAGAATGTCGGGGGGGTAAGCGGGGAGGCGGGTAAGCGAGGAAGTCATTGGGCTCGAGTTTCGTGGGCACTCTCCTTCAGGACTGCTCCCGCACTTCCGTGCTTCCCCGCTTCCCCGCCTCCCAACGTGAGATAAAAAGTCGCTCCCTTGCCCGGCTCTGCTTCGGCCCACACCCGCCCCCCATGCTTGTGCACGATCCGCTGCACCACTGCCAGACCGGCGCCATTCCCCTCGAATTCATCGGCGCGGTGCAGGCGCTGGAACATCCCGAACAGCTTCCCGGCGTACGCCATCTTGAACCCGACCCCGTTGTCCTCGATAGCCACTCCCACCTGGTCCTCGGACTCGACCGGACGAATCCAAATGGTCGCCTGGTCCCGGGGCCGAGTGAACTTGACCGCGTTGGAAAGCAGGTTGGTCAGCGCAATCTTGAGGAGACCAGGGTCGCCCTCGACTATCGGAAGCTCCTCGATCTTCCAGTCGATGTTCCGCCCGTTGCTGGCGTCGCGGAACTGCCCCACAATATCCTCGACCAGAGGAGTGAGGTTCACCTCGCGGCGAAGCAGGTCCTGCCGCCCGATCCGCGACAGGTTGACGAGGTCATCGACCAGCGTGGTCAGCCGATCGGCAGCCTCATAAATCCGCTCGGCGTAGTGCTGCGCCGAGGAGTCGAGCTCTGGCCCCGACTCATCCAGCAACAGGCGGGAGAACCCGAGCAGCTGTCTCAGTGGAGCACGGAGATCGTGAGACACGGAGTACAGCACGGTCTCCAGCTCGGCCGTAGCCGCCCGCACGGCCGCACTCCGCTCCGCAACTCGGCGCTCGAGCTCGGCGGTTTGCCGGGCCAGCTCCTCGCGCAGCTTGGCATGCTGAATGGCGATGGCAATGGGAGTGGCCACCTCGAGCGCTATATCCCGATGTTCCGCAGTAAACGCAGAGGGGGTGGAAGACGCTAAGGTGATCTCACCGATGGCTTCGCCCTCGACCAGAAGGGGCACCGAGAGCACGGTGCGGACACCTTCGGCCGCCAGTTGCTGCTGCGAGGGAGGCAGGTCGTCCGCAGCAGCCAAATCCTCGATATGGCGAATTGCTCCGCTCTGGAGCGCTTCACGAGACGTAAGCTCTCCCAGTGGGACCGGCGTCGGCTGGAGCTGGGTGCCCGCGGCGAAACCGGCGATCAACTGTGCTTCCTGGGTGCGAAAGTCAAAGAGCACCACCGAGCATTGCTCACATGGCACCATGCGGCGCATGCGTCCCAGGGCGGCTCGCCCGATCTCTGCCGGTGATTGAGCAGCCGCAATCGCCTGGTCCATGTCGTGGAGCATGGCCAGTCGGTCGGCCGACCGGCGGAGCTGCTCCTCGGCTCGCTTTCGTTCCGTGATGTCGGTAACCATCCCCACGGTACCCAGCAGGGTGCCGTCCTTTCCGAGGATAGGGCTGGAGGACACCAGACCCCAGAGCTGAGTCCCGTCGCGCTTGCGGAACCGGAGATCCTGGCTCTGGCCCGGGCGCGAGGCGCGGCGACTCAAGGCGTGTTTGGCCCCCGAACGGGAGTCCGCCTCGATGAAGTCGTACACCGGGCGCCCCAGGAGCGTTCCGTTGGAGTATCCCAGAAAATCGGCCATCCGCTGGTTCACATAGGTGATCACCCCCCGGTCATCCGCTACCCAGATGCCCTCCTGAGCGACATCCACCAACTGCTTGAAACGCTGCTCGCTCTCTTGCAGCGCGTGAGTACGCTCTTCGAGGCGCGCCTGCCGCCCTTCAAAGGCCGCCGCATGGCTGAGCGCGGCCCCCATCAACCCTCCGAGCAGGCGGAGCGCTTTGGCGTCGCGGTCGGTGAATGCATTCGGCTCGGGGGATACCACCTTGAGCACGCCATGAATCCGCTGCTCATCCTTGAGGGGCAAGACCAGCAGTGAGCGAATGCCCAGCTCTCGATAAGCCTGGTGAGCGATCCGGGAGTCGCTGAAGGT
Organism: Gemmatimonadales bacterium; assembly: GCA_025929805.1. Lineage (GTDB taxonomy): Bacteria > Gemmatimonadota > Gemmatimonadetes > Gemmatimonadales > GWC2-71-9 > CAVVWJ01. The sequence continues at coordinate 5,691 of JAICPP010000132.1, forward strand.
GTCATCGCTGCGTTGCAGCTCCCCGGTGCGGACGCAGAGGCCGGAGAGACTGGAGCTCAGCTTGAGGCGGGGAGCCTCGGTGCCCACGTGTATCAGGGGCACTACGTCCTCGCCTTCGATCGCCTCGATGACCGCCCCGCTCGCGCCGGTGAGGCCTTTGCTTCGCTCCGCGATGACTCGCATGACGGTCTGCGAATCGAGACCCGCCGCGGTGACCGCGTGCTCCACCTCGAGCACCGCCTGGAAGAGCTCGGTATCCAGCCGCATCTCCTCCTCAGCGACCTTGCGTTCGGTAATGTCGAACTCAGTGCCCAGATATCCGATCTGGCGGCCGGACTCGTCCCGCATCGGTTCCCAGGAGCTGGAACACCACCGGACTTGACCCGTGCGGGTCACGACCCGGTACTCCTGATCCCGCAGGGCTAGCCCCTGCGCCAGCCGGTCCCACTCCGCCAGGATTGCCGGCCGGTCCTCCGGGTGGATGTACTGGAGAAACTCCTGGTCCCGAAGGTCTTCCTCGGGATAGCCGGTCAGTCGCTCGAAGGCAGGGTTCACGAATCTGAGCATCCGATCCATGTCGTACGCGATCACCCCCTCCCGCATGGTGGCGGTGACGGTCTGAATCTGGCTTCGGTACCCAGCCACGGATCGCTCGGCCTGCCGGCGCTCCCGGCGTTCGCGCCACAGCAGGATGGCCAGTATGACGACCAACATGCCGGCCACAACGCTGATGAAAGGAGTGTCAGGGATCTGGATCTGTGGGACCACGAGCCTGCGCAGGGTTGAAGTCAGGACAGCTCCCGACTTCCTCGAAGATACATCTCCCAGGGGACCCGGTCGAGGATACCGGCTGCCCGATCCGGCTGGCGAGTGGTACCGGGAGCCCCTACTGTTCCCCGATGGCTTTTCTGGATACCAAGCGCGACCAGGCTGCTTTCCTGATCTTTGTGCTGGGTTTGGCACTGGTGTGGACCTTATGGCCATTCAGCACCGGACTGGTCGGCGCACCAGTGCTTTACGTCGTTTTTGTTCCCATCTACCGCTGGCTGGCCCGGCGCACCAAGCCGGGTATCGCCGCCGGTTTGGTGGTGCTTCTAGGGGTGATCCTGGTGCTAGGCCCCGGTGTGTCGCTGGTCGGGATCATCGCGAACGAAGCCCAGGATATGGCGACAGGGGTCATCCAGAGTCCTCTGCTGACCCGGCTTCGGGAGCTTCGGATAGGACCATATGACGTCGGAGCCCAGATCGAGGCCCTCGGCTCCCGTGTGGTCTCCTTCATTGGGTCCAGCGCCCTCGGTCTGATCGGAACCGCCACCCGGCTCGGCATCCAGCTGACCATCGCCTTCTTCGGATTGTTCTATCTGTTGCTGGCTCCCGAAATGGCCTGGAGGCAGGTGCAGCCGTTCATCCCGTTTTCCCGCCACAACGCCGAAATTTTGCGGGAAAGATTTCGTGACGTAACGATTTCCACGTTGGTGGGTACTGGTTTGACCGCCACGGTGCAGGGCGTATTGGTCGGCTTTGCCTTTTGGGTGGCCGGGATTCCCAACTTCGTCTTTTGGGGCGTGGTGACCATCGTCCTCGCCATCTTGCCGGTGGTGGGGAGCGGTCTGGTCTGGGGTCCCGGGGCCCTATCACTCGCTTTGGGTGGGGATTATGCCAAAGCCATCGGCTTGGCCCTCTGGGGCGTCATCGTTGTTGGCAACGTCGACAACGTCATCCGGCCCATGGTCTTTCGCCGGTGGGCCAGAATTCATCCCTTCATAACCATCATCGGCGCCTTTGCCGGCATCCAGTACTTTGGCCTGCTTGGCCTGCTCATCGGCCCACTTGCCATCTCCTACTTCTTCGAACTCATCCGCATGTATCGCGCGGAGTACCTGGATGACGAAGAAGCCGCGGAAGAAATTGCCGCCCAGACCAAGGAAAGGCCGGATGTAAGGGGACGGTAGCCTATTTCTCCTCCCGCCCTCTCCGCCTGTCCCAGTACAGAAATACCGGGATACCCACGGCGATGAGGACACTTCCCTTTACGGCATTACCCGGATTTGAGACAATGGACCCCCCGACGACGTAAATCGCCGCGAGGATGAAGAGCACCGGCGCAGCCGGGAATCCCGGCATTCTGAAGCGAATATCCGACGACTCGAGGTCATCCCGCTCCCTGGCTCGGAAATGGAACAAGGTGGACGCGGTCAGGCCGAAGAAGATCCAGTCGCCGAAGACCACGTAATCCAGAAGGTCCGCGTAACGGCCGGTGACCGTGAGCAGAATGGCCCAGCCACACTGAAACACGATGGCAGCCGTGGGCGTGCGGTAGCGGGGGTGAAGCCGAGCCAGGCTGGGGAAAAAGAGCCCGTCGCTCGCCATAGTCCGGTACACGCGAGGCGAGACCAGGATCACCAGATTGAGGAAGCCAAAGGTCGAAAGGCCGATGCCGGCGGCTATGAGCGCTCGGCCCGAGTCGCCCATGATCAGACCCATGGCGTCGGCAGCCGGCGCGCTGCTCCGAGCCAGGCCTGAGATTCCGAGAGTCTTGAGGTACGCCAGGTTTGCCAGCAGGTAAACCGCCACTACGATAGCGACCCCGGCCAGCAGCGCACGAGGCAAATTCCGCTCGGGCTCGATCAGCTCCTCGGCGATAAAGTTCGTCTGCTGCCACCCACCGAACGCAAACAGTACCGGCACTAGTGCCGCGCCGATCGCGAGCCCAACGTTCTCGACTGGTTGAACCGGTCCACTCTCCAGTGGTATGCCCGGAGAATGCCACAGAGCCGCGATAATCAGGAAGGCGAGAGCCCCGAGCTTGAGCAGCGTCAGGATGTTCTGAGTGACTGCCCCGGGTTTCACCCCGAAGTAGTTGATGGTTGACAACGCCAGGATGGCGGCGAGGGCCAGGGGAAGGCGGGTGCTCGGCGCCAGGCCGAACAAAGCGGCCGTGTAGCTGGCGAATGTCACCGCGACGGCGGCGATCGCGCCGGTGGCGATGACCAACAGGAGCGTCCAGGCGTAGAGAAAGGCGGGCAACCTGCCATAGGCGTCCCGCAGGTACACATAGCCGCCGCCGGCCACCGGTCGTCGAGCTCCCAGCTCGGCAAACACCAGGGCTCCGATCAGTGCGATGACTCCTCCGAGTACCCATACCAACAGCGTCAGGCCGATCGTGCCCACCCGTTCCGCTACTACTGCGGGATTCAGAAAAATTCCGGACCCGATGATGCCGCCGACAACCATCATCGTTCCCGAAAAAACGCCAAGCCGGGGGGAGTAGCCCCCTGGCGATCTCTCACCCAGCGACGTTTTCATGACGGGTGTAGCTTCAGACATGGAACCGACTTTCGCTGAATCGGCTCGGCGCCGGCCCGCCTTGCCTCGGTATAACCGCGAGGAGAACGATGGGTATTCATCACATAACC
>JAICPP010000047.1 GCA_025929805.1 Gemmatimonadales bacterium
AGCCCAGATCCCGCTGTACACCTGGCTGCCGGATGCCATGGCGGGTCCGACTCCGGTCTCCGCCTTGATCCACGCTGCCACCATGGTAACGGCGGGCGTGTACCTCGTGGTGCGAACCAACGTGCTGTTCGCGTTGGCACCTGTCTCCAGTACGGTTGTAGCCGGGATTGGGGCGCTCACGGCCTTGTTTGCGGCCACCATCGGGCTTCGGCAGTACGACATCAAGCGGGTGCTGGCTTACTCCACCGTATCTCAACTGGGATACATGTTTCTCGGCGTCGGCACCGGGGCGTACGCCGCGGGCCTCTTTCATCTAACCACCCACGCCTTCTTCAAGGCCCTCCTTTTCCTGGGCTCGGGCAGCGTCATTCATGCCATGCACCATGCGTATCACGCGACCCACTCCACGGCAGACGCGCAGGACATGCGCAACATGGGTGGGCTGAAGCAGCACATGCCGATCACGTTCTGGCTCATGCTCATCGGGACGCTCGCGATCGCAGGAATTCCGCCCTTCTCCGGATTCTTCTCCAAGGACGAGATCCTTGCGGCGGCTTTCGCTCGAGGCGAGACCATACCGATCTATTACCTGTTCTATGGCATGGCGGTGGCAGCCGCATTTTTGACCGCGTTCTACATGGCCAGGCTGATGATCATGACGTTTCTGGGTGAGAACCGCACCGGCGAGCGGGAGCGGGCCCACATCCACGATGCGCCGTGGGTCATGACTGGGCCGCTGGTAGTTCTGGGTATCCTGAGCGCGGTGGGCGGTGTGCTGAACCTTCCTCGGTTGGTGGGGGGCAACGCGGCACTGGAGCATTGGATCGAGCCGGTCACCGCACCCGCTGCGGCGTTCTTCCGGATCGAGATGCCTCACGGGAACACCGAGCTTTTCCTGGTCGGTGCCGCGGTTCTGATCGGCATCATCGGCCTGGTAGCTGGCTGGAGGGCCACCTTGCGCCGGCCGACGCTCCCAGCCGCCGAGGCACCGGCTGAGACCGGTCTCGCCCGAGTGCTGTATCGCAAGTACTACGTGGACGAGATCTACGACGCTCTCATCGTCCGGCCGGTAGTCTGGCTTTCTCGCTTTGTGCTCTGGAAGGGCGTCGATCAAGGAGTGGTGGATGGGGCCGCCGTGAACGGGACGGCTAAGCTCTCCCGCGGCCTGGGATGGCTGGGCAGCCGGCTACAGACCGGCCAGGTCGGCATCTATGTGGTGCTGTTCCTCTTCGGGGCCCTGTGGATCCTGCACGCCGTAACCGGGTAATCGCCTGATGAGCCAGTTCCTCGAGTCGATTGCTTTCAACCAGTGGATTTTGCACGCCCTGGTGCTGCTACCGCTGGCTGGAGCGGTTCCCATCCTGCTGGGCGAGGAGCGAAGTGCCAAGCGAACTGCACTCGCCGTCACGATTATCGAGCTGCTGCTTTCGGCGGGCCTCTGGTGGGCGGTTGATCCAGCCGAAGGAGGGATGCAGCTGATCTCCAGTGCCCCCTGGATTCCCCGATGGGGCATCAGCTACCGCGTGGGTATCGACGGCATCTCGCTGTTCATGGTGCTCCTCACGACTCTGATGATGCCGCTCAGCGTGCTGGCCAGCTGGACGTCGATCACCAGGAGAGAACGTGCGTTTTATGCCCTGATGCTCATGTTGCTTACCGGGCTGGTGGGGGTTTTCATCGCCCTCGATCTCTTCGTGTTTTACGTGTTCTTCGAGGTCATGCTGATCCCGATGTACTTCATCATTGGGATCTGGGGCGGCGCCAATCGTCTCTACGCCGCCATCAAGTTCTTCATCTATACCATGGCCGGCTCCCTGTTGATGCTCGTCGCCATCATCGTCATGGTCTGGAAGATCGGCGAGGCGACAGGGACCCTCTCCTTCGAGTACGAGCATCTGCTGGCCAACGCGCGCGCCCTCGGATCGGTGGCGCCCTGGCTCTTTGCCGCCTTTGCGCTGGCGTTTGCCATCAAAGTTCCGGTCTTTCCGCTCCACACCTGGTTACCCGACGCGCATGTGGAGGCACCTACCGCCGGAAGCGTGCTGCTGGCGGCCATTATGCTCAAGATCGGCACCTACGGTTTTCTTCGTTTTGCGGTGCCCTTTTTCCCCCAGGTCGCCTTGTCTCCGGAAGTAAGCCGCCTGATTGTAGTGTTGGCCGTGATCGGCGTGATCTACGGAGCGTTGGTGGCCATGGTACAGCCAGACATCAAAAAGCTGGTGGCCTATTCCTCGGTAAGTCACCTTGGGTTCGTCATGCTGGGGATCTGGGGCGTCAGTGTCATCAGTGTGCAGGGAGCGCTGATGGTCATGATCAGCCACGGAATCTCGACCGGAGCGCTCTTCCTTCTGATCGGAATGATCTACGAGCGGCGCCATACCCGCATGATCGAGGACTACGGCGGCATTGCCCGGGCAGTGCCCCTATTCAGTCTGATCCTGACGGTGGTGGCGCTGTCGTCGATCGGGCTACCGGGCCTGAATGGCTTCGTGGGAGAATTTCTGGTACTGCTGGGTAGCTTCCGCGCGTACCCCTGGGCCACTGGTATCGCGACGACTGGAGTGATCTTTGCCGCGGCGTATCTGCTCTGGGCCCTCCAGCGAATGATCTTCAACCGCCTGGATAACCCGGAAAACGAGCGTCTGACGGACCTCAACCGGCGGGAGCTCGCGGTTATGGTGCCGCTCCTGGTAGGCATCGTCTGGCTGGGACTGTTCCCCGGCCCGGTGCTTCGGCGCATGGAACCGGCAACTCAAAAGTTCGTTGAGACGGTTCAGCCGAATGCAGCGGTATCGGCCGGAAGGATGGGCCGCTGATGCAGCTGGACCTGAGCACGCCTCAAGGCGTAATGCTCGGCCTCCTGCCGGAGATCCTGCTCTGCGGCTGGGCGCTGGTAGTCCTCTTGGTGGCCAGCTGGCGGCACGGCACGGCTGACGACAGCCGCCTGGCCGGGTGGTTGAGCTTCGCCGGGGTGGCAATCAGCGCCGCAGCTCTTGCGTGGCTCTGGCTCAGCCATGCCACACCACTTGGCCTGGCGCAAATGATGGCTCTCGACCCGTTTCGCTATGCCGCCGCAGCACTGATCCTGGTGGCCGCCGGTGGTACCATCCTCCTCTCCCTGGGATACCTCGAGCGCGAGCTCCTTCTCGCACCCGAGTATTACCCCCTGGTGTTGTTGGCCGCGGCCGGCATGATGTTCCTGGCAGGAGCCGAAGACCTCATCGTGCTCTTTCTCGGCCTCGAGGTCATGTCGGTTGCGGTTTACGTGCTTGCCGGATACAACCGGGGAAACGTCTCCTCTGCGGAAGCGGCTCTGAAGTACTTCCTCATCGGCGCCTTTGCGTCCGGTTTTCTGCTTTACGGCATTGCGCTTACCTACGGCGCCACCGGCACCACCAACCTATCGCTGGTCGGTGCGCAGCTCGCGGGGGGCCGGCTCTCCCTTATGGCCGGCCTCGGCCTGGGCCTGCTGTTGATTGGATTTGCCTTCAAGGTGGCTGCAGTCCCGTTTCACATGTGGGCGCCCGATGTATATGATGGGGCACCCACGCCGGTGACGGCTTTCATGGCCACTGGTGTGAAAATCGCCGCATTCGCCGCCCTGGTTCGGGTCCTCCTAGAGGGCTTCCCCGCGGCCCAGAGCCTCTGGCAGCCGGTTATTGCCGGTCTGGCGATCACCTCGATGATCATCGGCAATCTGGTAGCTCTAGCCCAGCGCACCCTCAAGCGGATGCTGGCTTACAGCTCGATTGCCCATGCCGGGTATCTGCTGGCAGCGGTCTGGACGGGAAGCAGGCTGGGCTCGGGTGCGGTGCTGCTGTATCTCGCGGCCTATGGCCTTACCACCCTGGCAAGCTTCGGCTTTCTTGCCGCGCTGGGCCGCCACGGCGAGAGGACGGTCACCTTCGACGATATCGCGGGACTCGCGACTCAACGTCCCTGGTTTGCCGCGGGACTCAGCATCTGCATGCTATCCTTGCTCGGTTTTCCCGGTACCTTCGGGTTCATCGGTAAGTGGTACATCCTATCCGCGCTCATAGCGGAGAATCAGATCATCCTGCCTATTGTGCTGGTGGTCACGAGCGTCATCAGCGCCGGATATTATCTGCCGGTCATCATGTCGATGTACATGAAAGCTGCCCCCAGCGAGGAGCTCCATCGCGGTGTCAGGTTGTTTCCCGCCGCCGCCGGCGCAATCGCGGTCTCAGTTGCTGCAGTGGTCCTGTTTGGCTTCTGGCCCAGCGGTGCCCTCGAAGCCGCTGTGCACAGCGCAGGCACGCTGACCCAGACCAGTGCGCCAGTCGCCCGGCAGTAGACAAACAAGTGCGTGAACCGTGAACGGTAAACAGTGAATGGCAGCCCAGCAGAATAACCTGTTTACCGCTCACGGTTCACCGTTCCCGTAGTCGAGACAAAACATGAACGTTCCCAAGTCCATTTTCCGACAATACGACGTTCGGGGGCTGGTAGATCGGGAGCTTACCCCCGAGTTTGCCCGGGCGCTCGGCCGCGCCTTCGCCAGCGTGGCTACGGACCGCTTGGGCCGGCCACCGGTCATCGCGGTTGGGCGAGACAATCGACCCTCGGGACCTGCATTGTCCCAGGGAATTCGCCGGGGAATCGTCGAGGCTGGAGGCACAGCCGTCGATGTGGATATCCTGCCAACCCCGGCGCTTTACTTCGCGGTTTCGGCGTTAGGCACCGACGGTGGTATACAAGTAACCGGGTCGCACAATCCTCCCGAGTTCAACGGTTTCAAGATGGTCCTCGCCGGCGAGGCATTTCACGGCGAAGAGATTTTAGAGCTGTGGGAGATCATCATGGCGGAACGGTGGCGTTCCGGCCGGGGGAAGGAAACCGCTGACAGTTCGGTGCTCCAACGGTACCGTGAGGCGATCATCACCCGCCATGGTCTCGAGCGACCGGTCCGGGTGGTGGTGGATTGCGGCAACGGGGCAGGGAGCCTCATAGCAGTGTCCACGCTTCAGGGACTCGGCGCCGAGGTCACACCGCTGTTCTGCGAGTCCGATGGGACTTTCCCCAACCACCACCCGGATCCCACCGTGCCCGAGACCCTGCGCGATCTGCAGATCGAGGTCCGCCGCAGTGGGGCCGAACTGGGTATTGCGTTCGACGGTGATGCCGACCGTATCGGGGCAGTCGACGAGACCGGTGAGATCATCTATGGAGATCAGTTGCTGGTGTTGTTCGGCCGGGACGCGGTGCGCCGCTTCGGACCTGGCACGCCGGTAATTTTCGACGTGAAGTGCTCGGACGTGCTCCCCGCTGCCCTCAGTGCGGCCGGGGCGCAACCGGTCATGTGGCGCACGGGTCACTCTCTGATCAAAGCCAAAATGAAGGAGCTCAAGGCGCCGCTGGCAGGGGAGATGAGTGGGCACATGTTCTTCGGGGGCGACTATCTCGGATTCGATGACGCCCTGTTTGCGGCTGCGCGCTTACTGGAGATCGTGAGCCGTCATCGGTTTGGACTCGCTCCGCTCCTGGCCGATCTTCCCCGCACTTTCGCCACTCCCGAAATCCGGGTCGATTGCCCCGAGGATGAGAAGTTCGATCTGGTCGAGCGCGCAGCCGTCCACTTCGCAGCGCGGTATCCGGTGAACACGATCGATGGAGTGCGGATCACTTTCCCCCAAGGCTGGGGGCTGCTGCGGGCCTCGAACACACAGCCGGTCCTGGTGATGCGGTTCGAAGCTACCGATCCCGAAGCCCGTGACGCATACCGCGCGGAGGTAGAAGACTGGCTGGAACGGCAAAAGAAAGCGTTAACGGTAAACAGTGAGCGGTAAACAGGAAGCTGGCGCGGCGACCCCTGGGAAGAGGACGCGTGCAGTCCACTCCGGTTCACCGTCTACCGTCCACCGTTCACGCCTCTAGACGAGGTGTCCCGCCGCAGCCGGCGGCTTGCTGCGCTGGTAAGTGTCCTCGTTGCTCTTCTGTTCGCCGGGCGCTGGACCGCGACGCTCCTATCCGATCGCTGGTGGGCGGCCGCGCTCTCTCCCGCGGCCGCAACATTCATCACCAATTGGCATCTCCTCCGCTTCGCCCTCGACACGGCTGCATGTTTGGTAGGGTCGGCGTGGTTTATCGGACATTTGCTCCTGGTATACCGCGCGGTCGGCACGGTTCAGGTGCGACGGAACGTGGCCAATCTTGAATTCCGCGAGGCACTCACTCCCCGAGCACTCTTAACCATCGTTGTTGTCGCCGGCATCCTGCTCGGTCTTCTGGTGGGTGTTGGCGCCTCCCGCTGGTGGCGCGAGGTGACCATGGCCTGGCAGGGGGTCACATACGGCCTGACGGATCCGCTGCAGAGTCATGATCTCGGCATCTACGTTGCCCAGCTCCCGATCTGGCGGGCCGCCCATGGTTTTGCTGTCCTGCTCATTCTGCTGGCCCTCAGTGGGGTGGTCGCCCTTTACATGCTGGTCGGAGCCATCCGGTGGATCGACCGCCGGCCGGCCATCAACCATCATGCACGGGCTCACATCGGATGGCTTTTGGCCGGGCTGGCGGTTGCGCTGGCCTGGGGGTACCTGCTCGAACCCTATGAGCTGCTGGCTGGGCCAGCGGACGTGTTGCCGCGGTCAACCTGGCGCGCCAGTGTGCTGGCCTCGCCTCTGCTTGCCGGCGTGGCCTTGGCCGCTGGTGCGCTCTCAGCGGTATGGGCCGCGCGCCCTCGACATGCGCTCGTGGCCTCGGCGTGGATCGTTCTCGCAGCCGGCTCGCTGATAGGGCACTGGCTGCTCCCAGCGTTGCTGAGTGGCTCGGATGTGCCGGCAGTGGCTTCCCAGTCGGTGGAACAGCTATCGCGGGTAGCCTATGGATTGGAGCGCCTGCAGGATCAACCGCTCGATCCGGCCGGCGCCCCGACACTGCCTCCGGTACCCTCGCTGTGGAACCCGGCCGCACTGAGCCAAGCCTTCACCGGCGACTCCAGCCGCGTGGTGGGCATCAATCCTGTCCTGCTCACGCCGGACGGGACCCGCCGACCCGCCTGGTTGATTCTTCGAGCCGACTCGAGTCGCCGAGTGATCGTTTCGGCCGTTGCTGATCAGCGGGCCAGTCGGGCGGGGGAGCCACTCTTCTTCCGGCTCGGGGATACGTTGCCTCGTCCAGCGCCGTCCGCCCTACTCGATCTTCGTGCCGACCCGCTGGTGCCCGATGCGCGGCAATATCGGATGCTCTCGGAGGGTGGACCGGGAGTAATGATTGGCTCCTGGCCCCGTAAACTGGCACTGGCCTGGGCACTCCAGGCAGGGGAGCTGCTCGGCGATGTGCCCGAGAGCACCCGTATTGACTGGCGCCTTTCTCCCAGAGACCGCTTGGAGCGACTGGTCCCGTTTGCGGAGTGGAGTGCACCGACCGCCCGAATCATGGGCGGAGAGCTGGTTTGGCTGCTGGACGGCTATCTGGCGTCCAGCACTTTTCCCCTTACCAGGCGCGCACAGTGGCAGGATCGCAGAGTCGGGGCCGTCATGGCCGCCTTTCTCGCGACCGTTCATGCGGAGAGTGGCGCCGTAAGAGTGTATCTGCAATCCGGGGCGGATCCTCTAGCCGCCATGTGGAGTCGAGTATCTCAGGGACTGGTTGAACCGGCTTCGGCCATTCCCGAGGCGGTACTTCACTCGGCAGCCTATCCGACGGATTGGTTCCGAGTGCAGGCGCAACAACTCGAGCACTCGCCCTGGAAAGCAGGAATGCTCAGCGGGGGAGCCGGTCCCGGGGGCTCGGACCGCGCTTCGCCGCAGAACGGCTGGGCGGCGGATACCTCTGGACCACTCACCGTCTTCACCTACGAATCACCCGGTGATAGGCTGCTCAGTGCGGTCCTGATCGGATCACAGGAGAACGGTAGACCTCACCTCACGCTGGTCCGGCTCGATTCCACGGCTACCTTGCCGATCCGGGACATTCTTCAGGAGCGCTGGGCCAACTTCCCATCCTATGATGCGCTCAGCGACTCCATTCGCGAGGATGGCGGCAAGTTGGATCGTGGACCACTGCGGGTTGAGATCAGCCCGGGCGGACCCGTGGCGTACCAGGGGTATTTTGCTCAGCGACCCGCCGGGGGCACAGTGCTCGCCTGGGTCAGTGTGGCGGCCCCCAACCGACTGGGCGCCGGGCGTAGTCTGACGGAGGCCTGGAGCAACTTGCTGGGCGCCACCGTACCCGCACCGCCAGGTTCAGCGCAATCGGGGCGTCTGGAGGAGGCACGACGCTGGCTGGAGCACGCCGACTCTGCGTTGCGGAGCGGAGATTGGGGCGAGTTCGGCCGCGCGTGGAGCAGCCTGCGCAACGTCCTTGGGTTGCCTCCCACCGGCCGGAGATTTTGAGCTTGCTCGGTTCTGAGGTGCGGACTAGCTTGGAGAACTTTTTTTGCCGACCGCTGTTCTAGCACTCGGCGGAAACGCTTTGGCCCGGGCGGGTGAGCCCGCAACCGTAACCAACCAGTTCCGTCATGCCCGGGAGAGCGTCGCCCCCATTGTGGAGCTGGCCCAGCAAGGATGGCGGATCGTGATCGTGCACGGGAACGGTCCCCAAGTGGGTGACGAGCTGGTCCGTAACGAGGCCGCTCGCAAAGTCGCCGAGCCGTTACCTCTCGGCGTTCTCGTAGCGGAAACAGCCGGCTGGATCGGATACATGCTCCAGCAATCGCTCCAGAACGCGCTCGCGGCAGCCCGGGTGCAACGCGATGTTGTTACGGTGATCACTCAAACGCTGGTGGACCGATACGATCCGGCCTTGAGCCAGCCTACCAAGCCGATCGGCCATGCACTGCCCGCACCCGAAGCCGCTCGGCTTCGTGAGGCCGGTCGTCCGGTCGGCAAGGACGGAGCCGGAGAGTGGCGCCGTTTGGCTACCAGCCCCACCCCGCTCGGAGTGGTAGAGTTTCCCGTCATCCAGCGACTCATAGATCAGGGCGTGCTGGTTATCGCCGCCGGCGGTGGCGGCCCGCCGGTATATCAGGATCCATTCCTCGGACTAGAGGGACTCGATGCGGTTGTGGATAAAGATCGGGTCTCTTCCATCCTGGCAAGCCAGCTGGGAGCCGAAGTGCTGATGATCCTGACCAATGTTGATGCCGTCTTCGAGGGCTGGGGCACTCCACAAGCCCGGCCGATTCGGCGAATGACGGTAGAGGAAGCCGAGCGTATGGTCGCCGGCGGCTCACTGGACGCTGGAGGCATGAAGCCCAAGGTTGAGGCTGCCGCGGATTTTGTTCGGCGCGGCGGTGCCCGCTCCATCATTGCCCGGCTGTCCGAAGGGCCCGCGGCGCTCAGAGGTGAGACCGGAACCACAATTTCGAGCCCTCGGTGAATCTGCACGAGTATCAGGCCCGCGCCCTGCTCAAGACAGCCGGCATTCCCATGCTCGATGGCGATGTCGCGTCTACCCCCACGGAAGCCGAGGCCATCGCTCGCCGGCTGGGCGGCAAGGTCGTGATCAAAGCGCAAGTTCACGCGGGTGGCCGGGGCAAGGCGGGAGGAGTCAAACTGGCCCGCAATACCGCGGAGGCCCTGGATCATGCCACCCAGATTCTCGGCATGCAGATCAAAGGGCTGACAGTAAATAAGGTTCTGGTCGTGCCGGCCGCCGACATCGCCACCGAGAGTTATCTCGGACTCGTCATGGATAGGGAATCGCAGGCCCCGGTGTTCATGGTCAGCTCGGCGGGCGGGGTAGACATCGAGGAAGTAGCGGCCAAGACGCCGGAAAAAATCGTCCGTTTGGCAGTAGATCCGACCTACGGCTTGCTCCCCCATCAGGCGCTCACCCTCGGGTTCTCGCTGTACCGCGACTTCAATCAGGTCAAGGCCGCGGCCCGGATCATGGAGCAGCTCTACGGCGTGTTTACCGGCAACGGTTGCTCGCTGGCAGAGATCAATCCCCTGGTGACGACGCCCGCGGGGCAGGTACTCGCGCTGGACGCCAAGATCGTCATCGACGACAACGAGCTCTTCTGGCGTCCCGAGCTCGGCCTGATGCGAGACGACTCGGCGGAGGAGCCCAGTGAGGCGGCGGCTCGTCGGGCCAACCTCTCGTTCATCAAGCTGGAAGGAAACGTCGGTTGTGTCGTGAACGGGGCGGGACTGGCCATGGCCACCATGGATTTGGTGAAATACTACGGCGGTGAGCCGGCCAACTTTCTGGACATCGGGGGGAGCTCCAGCCCGGAAAAAGTGATCAACGCGCTCAAGATCATCACCACCGACCCGCGCGTGCGAGCGATTCTCTTCAACATCTTCGGCGGCATCACCAGAACCGACGATGTGGCCAACGGTATCGTGGAGGCAACTCGCCAGTTCAAAGTGAAAGTTCCGATAGTCATTCGCCTGACTGGAACCAACGAATCGGAGGCGATACGGATCTTGGAGAAAGTGGGTATGACCGCTCTGAGTGACATGGACGAGGCGGTGCAGCGGGTTGTGCAGCTGGCTCGGAAAGCGGCATGAGCATATTCGTCGATCGGAATACCCGGCTGCTGGTCCAGGGGATTACCGGTCGGGAGGGCGCGTTCCATGCGCGCCAGATGATTGAGTACGGGACAGCAGTGGTAGCCGGCGTCACGCCCGGCAAGGGAGGCCAGAAGTTCGAAGGCCGAGTCCCTGTTTTCAATACCGTGGCCGATGCCGTGCGCCACACCGGTGCGAACTGTGCGGTGATTTACGTGCCCCCAATGGCTGCGGCGGGCGCCATCTTCGAAGCAGTTGATGCCGGCATCCCCCTGGTCGTTTGCATTACCGAAGGGATTCCCGTGATGCACATGAGCCGGGTAATGCCCTTCGTGCGCTCGCATGGGGCTCGCCTCATCGGTCCCAATTGCCCCGGATTGATCACTCCAGGAGAGAGCAAGGTCGGCATCATTCCAGGAAACATCTGCACGCCTGGGCGGGTGGGCCTGGTCTCCCGCAGCGGCACGCTGACTTACGAGGTAGTGAATCAGTTGACCCGGAACGGTATCGGGCAGAGCACGTGTGTGGGCATCGGTGGAGATCCCATCATCGGCACCGACTTTATTGATTGCCTCCGGGCTTTCCAGGAGGATCCCGGCACCGAGGCCATTGTCATGATCGGCGAAATCGGTGGCACCGACGAGCAACGTGCGGCCGCGTTCGTGAAAGAGCGGGTCACCAAGCCGGTCGTTGGCTTCATTGCGGGGCAGACAGCGCCGAAAGGCCGTCGGATGGGCCACGCGGGAGCCATCATCTCCGGCTCATCGGGCACGGCTGAGGAAAAGCTCGGGGCCTTCGAGACAGCCGGGGTGGACATCATGCGCCGCCCGGTGGATGTGGTGGCGCTCCTGGAGAAGAGGCTGGGGGCTCTCAGCAAACGCTGAAAGGGAGGATTCGTGGCGGCGACCTTGACGCTCGGCATCATCAAGCCTGACGCAATCGCCAGCGGAAAGACGGGAGTGATTGTGGCTCACCTGCAGCAGGCGGGGTTCGTGCCGAGAGCCGCTCGCATGGTCCGGCTGAGCCGTGCCGAGGCTGGTGCATTCTACGCAGTGCATCGGGGACGTCCCTTCTATGCCGACCTGGTCGAGTTCATGACCAGCGGACCATGCCTACCTGTCGCGCTCGAGCGTGACGATGCTGTGGCGCATCTGAGGACGGTCATTGGTGCGACCGATCCAGCTGAGGCAGCACCGGGAACTGTTCGTAAGCTGTTCGCCGAATCGAAGGGTAAGAATGCCATCCATGCATCGGACAGCGTGGAGAACGCGGCTCGAGAGGTGGCCTTCTTTTTTACCGAGGGCGAACTGGCGGGACTGTGGGGGAGGGAATGAGCCCGCTCATCCCGTTCTTTTCCGGTTCGATTCCTTGACCCAAGTTGTTGTCACAACTAGTTTAAGCGGCTATGCTGCGAGTCGATATCCGGGAACTTCAAGAGGGCCCGGTGCGAACGGAGGGAAAGCTTCGGCCCGATGATCCTGCCTTTGAAGGCCTCGATCTCGACTTGGCCGGGCCAGTGTCGGTAACAGGGCAGCTGCAAGCAACCGGAGCGGGGGAGTATCTCTGGCGGGGGCAGGTGCGGGGGACCTTGCGGGGTGAGTGCCGCCGTTGTTTGACCGACGTTCAGACCGATGTCGACATCGATGTGGACGCCGCGATGTTCAGCTCCGATCCCGAGGCGGCCGACGATCCCGACTTCTACCCGCTGCTGGAGCGGGCCTCGCACATCGATGTTCGAGATGTCGTACGCGAAGAGCTGGCGCTGGCGGCACCTGCTCGCCTCCTGCTCTGCCGGGAAGACTGCGCTGGGCTCTGTCTCTCCTGCGGTGCCGATCTGAACGCGGGTCCTTGCGGCTGTTCCGCAACCGCTGAACCTGTCTGAGGAAATTATGGCTGTCCCCAAACGCCGAACGTCGAAGTCCCGGAAACGCCTGCGTCGCGGTCATCACAGCGCAGCAGGGCCTCGCACCCAGGCATGCCCCCGGTGCGGCTCTCCCAAGCTCTCGCACCGGGTGTGTGACTCGTGCGGTTATTATCGGGGGAAGAAGCAGGTAGAGGTCGAGGACGTCTGAGCGTGATCCGCGTCGCGGTGGACGCGATGGGGGGCGATAACGCCCCACAAGCAGAGATCGCCGGCGCGCTTCAAGCCCTTACGTCTCTTCCCGAGCGCTTCGTTATCCAGTTGGTGGGACGTTCCGAGGTAATCACCGCGGAGCTGGCCAAGCATCCGAATACCGATCGCAGCCGTCTCGAAATCCATGAGGCGGCTGAAGTCATTGGTATGGCGGAAAAGCCTCTCGCCGCGGTTCGAAGCAAGCGGAAGTCCAGCATCGTCGTTGGATTGGGGTTGCAGAAGGCGGGTGAGTCCGATGCGTTTGTCTCCGCCGGAAATACCGGTGCCCTGCTGGCGGCCTCCACCCTCCTCCTCGGCCTGCACGATGGGGTGGAACGGGCCACCGTTGCCACCTTGTTTCCTACCTCCAGCCAACCGGTGCTGGTCCTCGATGGCGGTGCCAACGTCGACTGCTCACCTCGCGAGCTGGTCGGGTTCGCCTATCTCGGCACCGTGTACATGCGGGATGTGCTCCGTCGCCCCAGCCCTACGGTTGGCTTGCTGAACGTGGGGGAGGAGGAGGAGAAAGGCAATGCGATCAGCCGTGAGGCCCACGCTCTGCTGCGCCGAAGCTCCCGTCTTCATTACATAGGAAACATCGAAGGTCGTGACATCGTTGCCGGTCATCACAAGTATGGGGTCGTTGACGTGGTGGTGTGCGACGGCTTCGTCGGCAATGTGATCCTCAAGTTCTACGAGTCGGTCGCGCACCTCTTCGTCAACCTGGTCAAGGAGCGGGCCCCGGACATTCTGGGGCGGCCCGAGATCAAGGACCTGTTCCGATTCCTCGACTATTCCGAGTATGGCGGGGCTCCGCTCCTGGGGGTAAAGGGAATTTCGATCATCTGTCACGGGGCTTCGACCGCAAATGCAATCAAGAATGCCATCCGGGTGGCGGTACAATCCGTCGAGGTAGACCTGAGCCGCCACATCGGGGCGGAGTTTGCCCAGCGGGAAGCAGGCGCTCCAGCATGATCCGCCGGCCTTTTGCCGAGATGGCGAGCGTGGGAGTTGCAGTCCCACCCGGCATTCTCACCAACCACGATTTGACCCGGATGCTGGACACGTCCGACGAGTGGATCGTGGAACGTACCGGCATCCGCGAGCGCCACATTGCCCGGCCCGACCAGTCTGTGGCCATGCTGAGCTGCGAGGCCAGCATGAAGGCGCTGGAGCAAGCCGGGCACACGCCTCGCGATGTGGATGCAATCGTCCTGGCTACGGCCACCCCCGACCGGCTGCTCCCTTCCACCGCCTGTGACCTCCAGGCGCTGCTCGGCGCCGAGAAGGCCATGGCCTTCGACATCGCCGCTGCCTGTCCGGGGTTCCTGTTTGCCACTGGTGTGGCAGAGGGACTGATCGCCGCGGGGCAGGGTGAAGTCGTGCTCGTGGTCGGGGCCGAGAAGCTGTCCACCATAACCGATTTCCAGGATCGCTCGACTGCCATTCTGTTTGGTGATGGAGCTGGAGCCGCAGTCGTGCGGCGTACCAGTGGGGCCAACGGGCGCGGGATACTCTCGACTTTTTTGAAGTCGGACGGAAAGCTCGCGCCACTGCTCTACCGGCCTGGTGGGGGAGCCATGGACCCCATCAGTGAAAAGGTGGTCTGCGAACGCTCCCACTACATGAAGATGGCCGGACGAGAGGTGTTCAAAGCCGCGGTACTCACCATGGCCGAAGCCTGCGATGAAGCGATGCGGCGGGCTGGAGTAAGCGCCGGAGAGATCGATCTGCTGATCCCGCACCAGGCCAACATCCGAATCATCGAGGCCACCGCCAAACATGCCGGGTTGCCGATGGATAAGGTGATGGTCAACGTGGATCGCTACGGGAACACGTCATCTGCCTCTATCCCGCTCGCATTGGACCAGGCTATTGGGGAAGGCCGCGTGAAGCCGGGCTCGCTCCTTCTCCTGGTGGCGTTCGGTGCCGGGTTCACCTGGGGTAGTGCCGTCATCCGGTGGTGACCGTTCTGATGTGCCCGGGCCAGGGCGCACAACGGGTGGGAATGGGCAAGGATTTGGCGGAGCGCTTCCAGGAGGCGCGGGAGACCTTCGCGGCCATCGATGATGCGTTGGACACCCGGCTCTCCCGTCTCATGTGGGAGGGACCCGAGGATGAGCTCACCCAGACCCACAACACCCAACCAGCTATTCTGGCTCATTCGGTAGCCGTTCTGGCCGTGGTGGGCAAACGCCTTGGTTCGTCCGGAGCGGCGGCAGGGCACAGCCTCGGCGAGTACAGTGCCCATGTGGCAGCCGGCACGTTGACCGGTGTCGCCGCCGCTCGACTGGTCCGTCGGCGCGGTGAGCTCATGTTCGCAGCGGGACAGGAACGTCCCGGTGCCATGGCCGCTGTGCTGGGCCTTCCCACCGCAGAGGTCCAGGACGCTTGCGATGAATCTTCAGGACCGGACGGCATCGCCGTGCCGGCAAACCTCAACGCTCCGGACCAGACCGTCATCTCGGGCGATCCCATCGGCGTGAGCCGGGCAGGGGAGCGCTGCAAGGCACGCGGCGCCAAGCGAGTCATCCCGCTGAAGGTGAGCGGGGCCTTCCACTCTCCGCTCATGGCACCGGCAGTAGATGGGCTCCGCGAGGCGCTCTCGCAGGCCGAATTTGCCGACCCGGCCTTTCCCGTCGTCGCCAATGCCAGCGGTGAAGCCGTACGCACCGGAGTGGATGCCAAACGCCTTCTAGCCGATCAACTCACCGCACCGGTTCGCTGGGTTGCCTGCATGCAGGCTGCCGCTCGGCTCTCGCCCGAGGCCACGTTCATCGAGGTCGGTCCGGGCAACGTGTTGGCCGGCCTACTGAAGCGCATCGTGCCCAACGCAAAGGCTATCACCCTTGGCACCGCCGATGAGGTGGAGCGATTCCTCTCGTGAGTGCAACCACGATCGATCTCACCGGCAAGACCGCGTTCGTGACCGGCAGCACCCGCGGGATCGGCTTGGCCATCGCACAGGCGTTCCATGCCGCGGGTGCCAAGGTGGCTGTAGTGGGACGAGACCAGGAGCGCGCCCGGTCTGTGGCGGCGAAACTCGGGGAGCGGGCCGCCGGACTGAGCTGCGACGTGGCCGAGGGCGATCAGGTCACGGCCGCCCTGGCCGCGGCCGAAGCAGCGTTGGGTCCGATCGACATCCTGGTCAATAATGCCGGACTCACCCGGGACAACATTCTCCTCCGGCTGAGCGACGACGATTGGGATGCAGTGCTCGACGCCAACCTCAAGGGTGCTTTCCACACCACTCGTGCGGTCATCAAGGGAATGATGAAGCGGCGGGGCGGCCGCATCATCAACATCACCAGCGTCGTTGGCCTGACCGGCAATAAGGGACAGGCGAACTATGCGGCGAGCAAAGCAGGCCTGATCGGCTTCACCAAATCGGTCGCCAAGGAGTACGCCAGCCGTAACATTCTGGTCAACTGCGTCGCCCCCGGCTTCGTCGAGACGGACATGACTGCCTCCTTGCCCGCTGAAGCGAGAGCCACATTATTAGAGGAAATCCCTCTGGGCCGATTGGGTCGGCCCGAGGACGTCGCAGGGACCGTGCTGTTTCTGGCTTCCGACCTGGCAGCCTACATTACCGGCCAGGTGCTGGTGGTGGACGGTGGGATGGTGATCTGAGACGGACGGCAATCTTCAATCGAGGACGACATGAGCAACGTGGAAGAGAAGGTAAAGGATATCATTGTCGAAGAGCTTGGCGTCGAGCGTGAGAAGCTGACCAGCGATGCCAGCTTCATGGAGGACCTCGGCGCTGACAGTCTCGACACCGTCGAGCTGGTCATGGCGTTCGAGAAGGAGTTCGACATTGATATTCCCGATGAGGAAGCGGAGAAGCTCCGCACCGTCGGCGATGCCATGTCTTACCTCCACGAAAAGATCGGGAAATAAGCTTGCCTCGTCGCGTTGTCGTCACCGGCCTCGGGCTGGTGACTCCGGTGGGAAACGATGTCGACTCGACTTGGCAGGCATTGCTCGCCGGCCGTTCCGGCG
>JAICPP010000246.1 GCA_025929805.1 Gemmatimonadales bacterium
CTGCTCTCGGTGTGTAACGGAAGTTTCCCGGAATGGGCATCGCTGAATTGCGGCGGCTGCGGAAGGTTGAAGAGGAGAATCGCCGACTGAAACAGTTGGTGGCCGATTTGACCTTGGACAACCAGATGCTGCAGGAGGCGCTGCGAAACAACGGGTGAAGCCGGCCCAGAAGCGAGCAGTGGTGCTGCGCTCGAGTTGTCGCTAACGCAGTCATGCCAGGGATCAGTCGCCCGTGCGCCACCGTACTCAGATGCTCCAGCGCGTGCGGGAAGTCCAGGATGCGCACCGCATCCTGCTGTTGGTGATCGATGAAGCCCTGACGCCACTCGGCCCCATCCACCACGACCACGACCGGCTCGGCCATCTCGGTGCCGCGACGCTGGAGACCCAGCGTCGCCAGCCGGGTAAACGTCTCGGCATCACTTAGCCGGGAGAAGTACGACAACGCCTCAGTGCGGACCCGGGTGGGATTGGCGGGATCTGGGCCGAGGCCAAGACACGGTCCATCGGCACGGTCCAGCCCGATCCCGCCGACCAGGGGCACCATCGCTCCATCGACGCTGACCAGTTGTACGGCCGGGCTGTGCGACGGTTCCGGCAAGCTCTGCTCAAGGCGTTCAACCGCCTGGCTCTCACCGGCGACCTGGGCCGCTCCGGCCGCTTCGGTCGGGCGCGTCGTCTAGATCCGACCCGGGACGATCGAGTTCACCTCTTCGATGTCGGATAGCTCCTACCGGATCTCTGTGAGCCACGGAAGGATACCGTGTTCGGTTTTCAGCACGATCGCATCGCGATGTGGCGCCTCCTACTTGATCGAAGGTGCCTATAGGATACGCCCGAGACGGCGCGCCTGTACACCAGCCCTAAGTCAGGGATCCGGGCATCATCTGCTGTAGTATCACTCGGACTTTGTCCCAATCCGGGATCAGATAGTAGGGCTGTCCCGGCAGCCACGAGGGCGTCACGGCCTCGCGGATGCTAAACGAGCGGATGTTACGCTCCGGGATCATCGTCCCGAGCTTGGCGAGCTTGAGCACTTCGATCGGCTGCAGGTTGGTGCGGACGGTGTCGCCGAGCGCCGAGAGCAGCTCGGGAGCCTGGGTGATCAGGTTGAGATCGACCTCCTGCTCCCGCAGCGCCCGGAGCATCTGCTGCTGGCGCTCCCCCCGAGCGAAGTCGTTGTCGTCGTGGCGCGTCCGGACGTAGCGGAGCGCGGCCGGGCCATCCATGTGCTGCAAGCCGCTGTGGAAGTAGACCCGGGTGTAGTTGAACTTCTCGCCGGGGTACTCGTCGTCCTTGAGCGGGGCGGGGACGTCGATGATGACCCCACCGAGGGTGTCGACGATCTGCTGGAAGCCCTGGAAGTCGACCTCGGCGAAGTAGTGGATGGGGACACCGAAGTTGTGCTCGATGGTGGCCTCGACCAGGCCGGGGCCGGTGACGTTGCCGAGTTCGCCGTTGGGGTAGGCGGCATTGATCTTAGCCTCGCCGATGCCGGGGATGGTGACCAGGAGGTCGCGGGGGATGGAGAGGAGGCCGACCTGCTTGGCGACCGGATCGATCGTGACCAGGATGACGGTATCGGAGCGCGGGATCTCCCCTGCCTGCCGACCATCCGAGCCGAGCAGGAGGATGTTGACCCGCTCCTGCTTGTCCCAGTCCGGCAGTTGAAGCGGGGTCGGCGTGGCCGGTGCGACCGCCGCTCCGGTGTTCGGCTGATCTGGACTGGGCGAGACGAAGATCTTGCCGTAGGCCGTCCAGGCCTGAAACAGGACGGGCACGATCAGGAGGGCGGCTGTCACCGAGGCCGTCACCGAGATGCCGACGATGAGCGTTCGCCGCGTGCGCCAGCGGCCCGGGCGTGGCGAGGCCAGCCGCGGAGGCTCGGGCGAGACCGATTCGGCAACCGGCTGCGCCGACTGAGGAGATAGAGCCCTGTTCGGGCGACGCTGAGCCCGCTGTTTGGGCCTGCGGCTCTGCTGCGCATGCGTTTGCGGCGCACGTTTTCCTGTGCGCGCCCGAACCTTCCGCCAGCCCGATCGGCGGCTCACCCTGTCTTACTCCCTGGCTAAGGCGAATGCGCGGCGACGCAGGAAAACTGGTCGCGTGAGTTCATAGTCGAGCGGCTAATGATTGCTACCGCGCGAAACGTGCCAGGGGGAGGCTGAACTCGAAGAGGGCGTACATCGGCAGCCCGACCATGAGCATGGTGAAGGCATCGGGCGTCGGCGTGATGATCGCGGCCGGGACCATCACCAGCACAAACCCAAACCGCCGGTAGGAGTCTAGCCGCTCGGCGCTGACGATGCCCAGCTTGGTGAGCAGGAGGATCACGATCGGGGTCTCGAAGGCGATCCCGACCCAGAGCATCAGCGTCATGGAGAAGGCGATCGTCTCCACGGCATGGAATGCGGCTCGATCACCTCAATCGCGAATTGGGAGAGGAACGCGAGCGCCCTGAGCAACGTGCCATCGGCGTGACGCGAACGGATCCGCTCCCGTATAGCTTCGGGGATCGTGGATCGAGATCTCCGATATCGGCGGCGTGTGGTCAACAGGTCGGGGTGATCGATGCATGGGATCGGCAGGAAGCGGGGATTGAGCTGTTTCATCATAGCGGTTCAAACTCCTTCGCTTCCGCGATCTCAACATACCGCGCCGATGCGCGCCCATTCCGCATCCAGGCGGTGCACCTCATTCACGTCGTCTTTGAGGAACTTGAGCGATCGTGACGTGATTCGCTACGACAGGATCGTCTTGGTCGAGTCCCAGGGCGATGTCAAAGTGGGAGTCCACCGCGGACAATCCGTGTAGAAGACGCACGGAAGGAGTTCCGCGATGGACACATGCCAGTATACGACCCTCGCTGCTGCCCTGACCGAGGTGCCCGACCCGCGTCAGCGGCGCGGACAGCGCTACCCCTGGTCGTTGCTGCTGATCCTCTTCACCGCTGCCCTGGCAAGTGGCGAGCGACACGAGCGGGGGATCGGGCAGTGGGTCCAGGAACCTGCTCCGGAGTTGGCACACTGGCTGGGCTGGTCTGGGCCGCGCTTCCCCAGTGAGGCCACCGTACGCCGGGCCCTGCGTGAGGTGGATCTGGGGGCCTTGGACGCGCGCTTGGCGCAACTGGTACCAGCGGCGGCACCGACCGGAACGCGCTGGCGGGGGGCACGCGCTCGACGGGAAGGCGATCCGGGGAGCCCAAGCCCATGGCCGGAAGATCCACCTGGTTGGCTGGCGAGTCACCAAGGAGAGGAGCTCGGCCAGATGGCGGTGGCCGAAGGCTCGAACGAGATTCCGGTTGCCCTGCGCGTACTGTCGGGCCGGGATCTCCGAGGCACGGTCACCACCCTGGATGCCCACCTGATCCAGCGTCACCTGGCTGCGCAGATCCGGGCGCAAGGGGGCCACTACCTGCTAGTGGTCTAAGCGAATCAGCCGACCCTGCTCCAGTGGCGTATCGGGGTGTTCCACCATCCTCACCGGCAACCAAGTCAGCCAGCGCCGCGGCCACGACTGCAGCAGACGCAAGGGGCATGGGCGACTGGAGATCCGGACCCTGGAGGCACGCGGCCAGCTTGGGAAGCGGCTGAGTTGGCCCGGGGTGCGGCAGGTACTGCGCCGGACCTGTCGGCGGGTGAGCCTGACGACCGGGCAGATCGCGGAAGAGGTGCACTACGCCGTCACCAGCCTCCCGGCCGAAGCGGCGACTGCGGCCGAGTTGGAGCACCTCTGGCCAGGTCATTGGGCGATTGAGAACCGGGTCCATTACGTGCGAGATGTGACGCTGGGCGAGGATAGGGACAGGTGTATCGAGGAAGTACGCCCCAGCCTTGGCGGCCCTGCGCAATGCCTTGCTCACGGTGCACCGGAGTCAGGGCTGGACGCGGATTGCGGTGCGCTGCGCCACTCTGGTGCCACAGTCGAGCGCGCTCTGCGCCTCATCGGCGCCCTCTCGGCTGGACTTTGACATCGCCCTGGGTGGCAGATCCGGGCGGTATCACCATCACCTCAATGCAGCCACTCCGACATGCTTGTGCAGGCCTCAGAACC
>JAICPP010000196.1 GCA_025929805.1 Gemmatimonadales bacterium
CCAGCGGGTATGATGAATATGAAATCGTCTCCGCCGATGTGCCCAACGAAGCCTCGGGGCCCCAAGAGGCCTTTCACCACATCATGGAGAATGCGGGACAGAATGTAGATGACCCGGTCACCTTCATAGTAACTGTAGCGGTCATTGAATTCCTTAAAATGGTCGAGGTCGGCATAGCAGACCGCGAATTCCTGATTGGACTCCAGCCGACGTCTGATCTCGCGCTCGATCTCGGTGGTACCGGGCAGACGGGTCGACGGGTGAACCGACACATCACGCTCGGTCCGCACCAGCATGGCATCCAAGCGGGATCGTTGCTCGGCCGGGCCAAAGAGACCGGTAATCACCTCGTCTGCACCCGAGGCGAACCAGGCCTGCACCCGGTCCGGATTGTGGTTGGCGGCGAGAGTGGTAACCGGAACGATGGCGGTAAAGGCGTCACTCTTGAGCCGGCGCACCAGGTCCGGCCCGGCCGATCCGGTGTTGTCGCCATCTACGAACAGCAGGCAGGGATGTCCTCGGAGGACGATCGATTCGACCTGATCGGGCTCGCTGAACACCATGACTGGAAAGGCATGGACCGCGCCCCACTGGCGTACCAGTGCCGGTACCGGACACCCGTCCGGCGAAAAGAAGAGAATCGTCGGGCGAGTCCGCACCCATGGCCTCTCGTAAGAAGTTGCGCCTAGCTAACTTAGAAGAGTGATCCCAGAAGTCAAACGCAGGTGACCAAGGACAATTATCGGTTCACCCGGTGCGCTGACCTGAGTGCGCGGTTCAAAGCGGCTTGGCTTCGTCGATCAGCATGATGGGAATCCCGTCTTCCACGGGGTACACCAATCGGCACGAGTGGCAGACCAGTGCCTCGGGAGACGTGCGGTACTCCAGTTCTCCCTTGCACTTGGGACAGACGAGAATCTGAAGCAGCTCAGGCGCCAGAACCATGCGAACTCCTCGAGGAGGTGCCTGCCGGGGCACTGGTGGAAGCCGCGGGAAATCCGAACCGGGTCAGAGCCGCGGCGTTTTTGCGCCAGTTGGGGAGTGCTTTAACCCAACAATCGAGATACACCGGCGCGCCAAGTAAGTCTTCCAGCCGGGCACGGGCGTGAGCTCCGATGGCTCGGATCGTCGCCCCGCCCCGCCCGATTACGATGCCCTTCTGCGACTCGCGCTCGACAAAGAGGGTGGCTCGAATGTATATGGGCCGCTCGGCTTCGCGAAACTCCTCGACCTCCGCGGTGAAGGAGTAGGGTAGCTCATCGCCCAGGAGCCCGAAGGCAGCCTCGCGGAGATACTCGACAGCGAAGAAGCGCAACGGCTGGGTCCCTATATCGTCGGGCTCGTACACGAACTCCCGCTCTGGCAGATAAGACCGCACCCGCGCCAGGAGCCGCTCGAGGCTTGGCTGCCAGTCCGCAGCCACCACCAGAGCCTGGGCCTCGAGGGCGGCCAGCTGCTCATGTGTGAGGAGATCGCCTTTGGTATAGACGGTGAGCGTCGGAACCGATAGTGGGGCCGTCAGGCGGGCAATCTGCTCGAGAGGCGGTGCCGGCGCCTCGGAAGCCGGGTGCAGGTAAAGGACCAGATCCATGTTGCCCGCAGTTTCCAGAGCAAGGTCCCGCATTCGCTCTTGGAGCAGGTAGGCTGGGTCGAGCAATCCGGGCAAATCGTGGAAGATGTACTGGGTATCGTCTTCGGTCCGAATTCCCGTGACCGGCAGCCGAGTGGCCTGCGGCTTGGCACTCACGATCGCCAGATGCTGCCCCACCAGCGCGTTGAGGAGCGTGGATTTGCCCACGTTCGGGGCACCAGCGAGCGCGACGTGGCCGGTTCGGGGGGACATGGTGGGAAGAATCTTAGGGCCTAGGCTCTGGTGCGTCTGGCGTCTGGGCATCTAACCAACATACCAACCATGGGGGCCTCCATTTCTCGTTCTCCCCTGACTCTAGACCCCCTGGACTCTAGACAAAAGCCCCGCCAAGCACGCTTGGCGGGGCTTTCTAGACCTAAGACATCGGCCTACTCAATGACGATATCGACCCTTCTGTTCTTTTCCCGGTTGGCCCGGGTGTCATTGGGCGCAATGGGCTTGGTGCGGCCGAATCCCTGGGTCGAAGTAATCCGCTCTGTCGGAATTCCCTGCTCCAGCAGAAAGTTGCGGACTGACTCAGCCCGGCCTTGCGACAGCTTCTGGTTGTAAGCATCCGTTCCGGTTGAGTCGGTGTGCCCCTCGATCTCGAGCCTGTACTCACCGGGAAAGCCGAGCAGCACACCACTCAGCTTGCTCAGCTTTTCCCGAGCCACGGGCTTCAGGGTAGCCTTGTTGGTCTCGAAGTTGACACCTGACAATGCCGCGACCAGTCCCCGGGCTCCTTTACGGGTCTCCATGATTGCGGAGATGGAGGCGTATAACCGGGCCTGGAGCTCAGCCGCTTTCCGCTCGGCCTCCGACCGACGCTGGGCCTCTCGCTCCGCCTCCTCCCGGGCTTGGGCCGCGGATCGGGCCGCGCTGTCGAGCGCCGCCTGCTGAGCGGCCGCCTCTCGCTGGCGCTCATCCTCGGCGCGCTGCCGCTCCGCTTCCTGACGAGCCTCCTCGCCTCTGGTGGTGGCAAGCTCGCGCGCCACATCGGCCCGGCGCATCGTCTCTCGAGCCAACTCAGAGTACTTCTTTTCATCCTTTGGTTTCTTGGTCCAGGTCCGCTCCAGCGAGTCGAGCAGACTCATCGCCGCACTGAAGTCGTCCCGGGCGTATTCAGGAGCCTCGACTTTCCGGGCGATTGCCACCGCTCGGCGGGCCGCCAATACCGAAAGCGGCGTCACCGAGTCAGGTGATGGTGCCCCGACGTCCGACAGATCCGACTCGTACAGGTCGACCGGCACGCCCTCGTAGGTAACAGTCGTGGACTGCAGTCGAGGGTCGGAAGGTTGCGGCAACGTCAGTTCGGCCACCACCATCGGGGACGGGAGCCGCACCGAGCCGTACGGCTCGGCGGTGATGATCAACCCGAGGGTTCGGGCGGAGGTCGACCCGCTTACGGTCTGCTTCTTCACAGGCACCTCGGCTAGACTCTCGACTTCTTCATCACCTCTCACCACCCACGCCACGTAGGTCGTGTTGAAGGCACCAATGCGACGAGGATCCGGCAGCTTATTCAGCGTGACCTTGATACTGGACCGTCCACCCCGGTACTCGATTTCTACGCTGCCCTTAACCTGGGGGGCTGCCGGTGTACCGAGAATAGGGAGCTTCGTTTTCTTCCCATCGGGGACCCGGACGACCAGCGTCATTCCGGTGTGCTGGGGCGGTGGGGGGGCGAATTCAGGACCCATCCCAATCGTCAGCAGAGCTACACTAGTGCGTAATACTCCCCACATTGACCCTCCAGTGAGGCAGGCGTTGGAGTAGGGGTGAAGGGCTCGGTTCTGAGGGTAGCTTCGGAGCGCAGCCGGGGGTTCTTTACCCGGGTTGTGTAACGATTCCGATTTGAGCCAACGGTGGGGCAGAACTCGAGTGTACTGGAGGTGCGGTCTACAACTGGTTGCGTGGTCCTGACTTCGCAGGAGCAGCAGACCCATCCGGAGGGTCTGGATGGGTCTTGAAAGATGGGTTGCCGAGCCTCCTCGTCCGTCCCAGCAGCAGGAACATCCCTCCGGCGTGGGTCTCAGTGACCCTTATCTGCAAACGAGGCAATCGTCCACGGAGCGAAGCTGGGGTTGCCGTCGGACCGGGTGCGGCCGCGCACCCACACTGTTCCCCCCTTGGCGTACTTCTTCTTTAGAGCGCCGCGGACCTCTTGTTCGTGAAAGTTCCCTTGCTGCATGCGGGTTTCCGTCGCGCGAATCTCCATGTCAGCGAACGTTGCCAGCTCGTTTTCGCTTTGCTTCACGACTTTCTCGATTCGTTTGGCCGGATCGTCCCTGAGGAGCTCGCGACGCATCAGCTCACCGTGCAGGTATTCGTGATCGCGCGAAGCAGCGACCAACCGGGCGAATGCTTCGGCCGTCCCGTGCGCGGCGTTCTGTGTGAACAACACCGATCCTGCCATAAGATCGGGATTAAACAGCGCTCGGCGCCGCACAATCAGCGACTGGTTTTTCACGTACCAGTATGTATTGAACGGTCGCCCCGGATCGTCGACACGGGCCACGACATAGCCCGCCGCCGCATCGTCTTTCCACGTGCCGGGATGAGTCGCGTGCATGCTGTGTGCGGCGTCCCGGCCTTCGAAGGCGCAGGCGTCCTGCCCGAAATGGTTGACTGCACCGGGAACGGAGTCGGGCGAGAACAGGTGCTCGCCGTCGAGAGTTCCGTCGTTCCGGTCCTGCTGGAATCTGGTTGTCCAGCGTCGGGCGGTGACTTTCGCAGTGCCGGAGGTAGCGGATTTCTTCTTCCCATCGCTCACTTCCAGATCAACCTGCACGTCCTCAAGCAGCACGAGCTCCACTTTGCGTTCAGTGGTCTCGAAGGTCACGGACGGCGCGCCGGACGAACCGATCGGCTGCAACGTCCATTTGAGGGTCTTGATCCGGCCCTTGGATCGGGACGCGTCGAGCGTTGCCTTGGTGCCCCGCTGGGCGGAGCCGGCCGTCAGCACAGCTCGAAGAGGGATCTCACTGGGCGTGAGCGTGATCACGCTCTTCATGTAAACGCCCGTGTTCGCGCCGCTCTCTTGAGCGAAGACCAAGCTGTCGGCGGCTTCGGGGACTTGGGTTTCGGCACTCCCGTCCTGCGCCGGCTGCTGAACATTCATGGACTGAATCGTCCGGCCCATGATTTTCATCTTCATTTTGTGCTTGCTTGGCTGGCTGTGACTTGCGAGCTTCGCCACATCGCCGTTCATGTCCAGAATCAATTTTAGATCGGCCGTCTTGCCGCCGACCAGCGTCCCGCTGAACACGCCCGCCTGGTCTTCATCGAAGTCTTTGCTCTTGATCTTCCCTTCCCAGATTTCCGTGGATCCCTCGACCCGATGCTTGTCGAGAACGAATTTCGTCGAGCCCGAGCGATGTTTGCGGGTGCCCGACAAGGTGATGTCGATATCGTATGTGTAGTTACCCTGCCAACGTTCTACCCCCTGGAACTGGGCGGCGGTTCCTTGGGCGAGAGCGGGCGGCGAGAGCGCGAGCGCGCCAATCAGTGCCGCGAAAGAGTAGGACCAATGCAGGTCGAGGCGGTGCATGCGCGCGGAGCTTACTGGGTTTAGAGACTGGGTGAGGGGCGAATTTCTTGGCCTTCAGTCGCTTCAAATATCCAGTCCAGTTCCGAGTCGGTCAACCTGAGCTGGAGAGTCCAGAGGCTCAGCCGACTGGCATGGCTCCGAAAAACAGTGAAGCCCGGCGTCCAAGGGGACACCGGGCTTCGAGTGAAAGGCTGGCGACGGCCTACTCTCCCGCAACCTCTCAGTTGCAGTACCATCGGCGCTGCAGGGCTTAACTGCCGTGTTCGGAATGGGAACGGGTGTGGCCCCTGCGCGCTAGTCGTCAGCCGACTTTAAAGTCGCGAGTCGTGAGTCGCGAGTCGCGGCTGTTAGGGCCGAGGCTCGGGACTCGTGACTCGCGACTGACAATCGAGGAACGGATGGTTTTCAATGTGAAGAAGGAAGAGATCAAACTTCACGGGCGATTAGTACCGCTCGACTGAAGCGCTTGCGCGCCGTACATCTGCGGCCTATCAACCTGGTAGTCTCCCAGGGCCCTTCAGGGACCTTATGGTCCAGGAGTGTTCATCTTGGGAAGAGTTTCCCACTTAGATGCTTTCAGCGGTTATCTCCGCGCGACATCGCTACCGGGCGATACCCTTGGCAGGATAGCCCGTACACGAGCGGTCGCTTCGTCTCGGTCCTCTCGTAC
>JAICPP010000347.1 GCA_025929805.1 Gemmatimonadales bacterium
ACGGCGTGAGCTCGTACGATACGTCTCGTCCCTGCTGAGGGTCTCGACAGCGGCTTCGTATTGCCCGGAAGCATATTGCGCCTGGCCGAGCGCCAGATAGTACCAGCTCGCCGGAAACGGGTTCAGCCGGAACGCCCTGGCGATATGCTCAAGGCCCTCCTCGACCCGCCCGGCCAAGACCGCGATGTCGGATAATGTCGCCCAGGTGTCGGCCTCGTTCGGGTCGAGCTCGATCGCCTTGGCGAATTCCGCATCCGCCTCGGCGAAGCTGCGCTCATATGCAAGCAGGTTAGCCAGGACCCAGTGGCAGCCAGCATCGTTGGGATCGATCGCTACAGCTTTGCGCGCCAGTTCCAAAGCAACGCTATGGGTAGGTTCAATTGGTTCGCCCCAATGCACCCATCCCATCCAGTGGTTCATGGCAAGCCAGCGATAGGCTCCGTTTTCAAATCCGCGCTTGCTCTGTCGAAAGGTTCTGCGGCCGGGGCAAAGAGGGCCAAGCGGATAGGCCACCGAGCGGGTGGGGCGGGCCACCCAGTCCTCTGGACGCGACTTAAGTTTGCCCAAGGGGCAACGCCGAAGCTCACCTGAGAAAATGGTTTACCCTTCGGAATTATGGGGGCAGATCTTGGCGCTCGTTCAGCCCAGGTGGGAGGCCGCAGAAACAACGCGAGGGTCTCGGGGCGAGCGCAGCGACGATCAACGGCAATGGGATCGGCAATGTTGTTCCAAATCGATCTTCTGATACACGCAGCCAATGTGTTGTATCTCTTCGCCTTTATGATGCGCGACATTCTCTGGCTCCGAATTCTTTCCGTCGTCGCGGCCGCTTGTCTCATTCCATATTTCTACTTTCGCCCCGAGCCGCTGATGACACCCATCTATTGGAATTTCGTGTTTACGGCCTTGAACATCTACTGGATCTGTCGATTGCTGCTAGAGCGCCGCCCCGTGAAGTTGAGCGCGGATGAGCAGAGATTGTGCGAGCTCGTCTTTCGGACCATGACGCCTCGCGAGATGATCAAGTTACTCAAGCTGGCAACCTGGGAAAACGCCGAGGCAGGCGAGTGCTTCGTTGAGCGTGGCAAGCCGCTGGACCGCCTCATGGTGATCTACTCGGGCAAGGCCTGTGCCGAGGTCGACGGCCGCAACGTCACAGAGCTCCAGGCCGGACATTTCATCGGCAGCATCAGCTACGTGACGGAAGAGACGGCACCGGCCAATGTCGTGGCGCTCGAGCCGACGCGCTACGTTTCCTGGCCCAAATCGAAACTCAAGGCCTTCATGAACAAGAACCCGGACTTGCACTCGGCGCTCAAATCGATGCTTGCCATCGACCTGACGAGATGGCTTCAGGCGACTTGGGCTCGTGGAGCTAGCCAGAGCCAAGCCCAAGAGGGCCAAGTGTATAGGCCCCCGAGTGGGTAGAGCCGGTCCGCCAACCCCGATCCCAGGTGCCTCGCACACTTCCCGCCCGAACCTTTCGACAGAGCAAGCGCGGCTTTGAAAACGGGGCCTAGCACTACCCTGCCACGTTTCGCTCGGTTGCGTGTTCCTGCCGCGAGGAGGCTCGCGGCGGAGGAGCGCGATGGATCGGTCTCCGGCACGGGACTGGGAGGGTGAGCTCGAGCGCTGGCTGGCGCCGTTCCTTGGGCGACTGC
>JAICPP010000092.1 GCA_025929805.1 Gemmatimonadales bacterium
ACCCAGCGAGAGCCGGGTCGCACCGCAGTGGCGATGCAGGCTTATGTCGAGGGGGCCGTGAAGGCTGTTAGGCAGCTTCTTTGCTCCGCTCCAGATGCCGAAGAAACCCTGCTATCGGGTCGTCATGCTGGCACGAGAGGCGTAGCGGAGCACCTGACCCAGGAGCTCGCAGACGTTGGCCCGGTACGACACCTCCAGGGATTCGCTCGAACCGCCAAACAAGGTGCTCAGGGAGCGGCACTGCTCGCTGATGGGCTCACTGGCGGCCGCCACGAACACCTGGTTCAGCGGCTCAGGGTGCGCGAGGCTCGAGGCACGGTGCTGGACCATCTGGTATTCATCTCGCCCGAGGCCGCCCGGGAAAGACTCGGCGTTGTGAGCCCATGATCCAGCCTGGCCCAAACGTGTTGTTGGCTGGTGTCACTACCCGGGCTCTTGCGCAATCCGCGGCCCGGGCCGGCTACCACGTCACCGCGATAGACGCCTTCGGTGACCGTGATCTCCGCGCCGTGGCCCAGGTGATCCTGGCACGGCCCAGTCCCGGACAGCGTCGCTACGGACCCCGGGAGGCCGCAACTGCCGGAGCTCAAACTCTGGCCCACCTGGTGGCCTATACCTCGAACTTCGAGAACCACCCCTCTGCAGTTGCCCGACTCGCCACCGGCCGCCGTCTACTGGGGAATACACCCGAGACGTTGGCCCGGGTCCGGAATCCGTTTGAGCTGATGCGGGTGCTTCGCCGACACGGACTCGCAACGCCCGAGGCGCGGAGCCGGCCGCCCGGAATCCAGCAGCTATCCAGCGCCTGGTTGCTGAAGCCCCGTAAGTCGGGCGGCGGGCATGGCATCAAACCATGGACTCAGGGCCGCCTCATTCGCCGGGCCATGTACCTCCAGGAGCGAATCAACGGGATACCTGGCTCTATCTCCTTTGCAGCAGACGGCGCCGCAGCGACGGTATTGGGCTTCACCCGGCAGCTAGTGGGTCAAGCAGATCTCGCAGCTGGGCAGTTCCGCTACTGCGGGAACATCCTCGGTAGCTCGGGCGCCACGCTGTTCCCCCGCCAGGCCGAGCTACTGGAACGCGCCGGTGAGTTAGCTGGTCTCCTTACCCGTGAGTTCCAGCTCGTTGGCCTCAACGGGATCGACTTCATTGCGCGGAACGGCGTGCCGTATCCGACTGAAGTGAACCCACGCTACTCGGCTTCAATGGAGTTGATCGAGCGGGCCCACGGCATATCGATGTTCGAGGCGCATCTTCGCGCCTGTGAGGGAGAGCTGACTTCGGCTCCCGATCCCTCGGTTCTGACGCACGGGAAGGCCATCGTCTTTGCCCGGCGGAACAGCGTGGCAGGTGAGCTGTCCCCCCGCCTGCGGCGGAACTGGGTTGCGGATGTCCCTCTCCCCGGCGAAGGAATCCAGCGTGGCCGCCCGATCTGCACCGTCTTCGGAGTGGCGCGGCGGCCGGATGCCTGCCGCCGGCTCTTGAGCCGTCGAGCCGCAGCGGTGTACCGGACAATGCGAGCGGTCACCAGGCGAGCGGCATGAGCCACCAGCAAATCGAGAATGTGACCTGCCTGGGGTGCGGCTGCGGCTGCGACGATGTGACCGTCACGGTGAGTGGAGGTCGCATCGTCGCCGCTGAGCCGGTATGCCCCATCGGGCAGGCCTGGCTGGGGAACGGGCAGGTCCCGTCAGCGATAATCAGCGAGGGTCGTCCGGCCACCCTGGAGCAGGCCCTCTCCAGGGCTGCCTCCGAGCTGGCGCGGGCCAATGGACCCTCGCTGGTCTATCTCGGGGCGGATCTCACTACCCAGGCCCAGCGAGCCGCCCTGGCGATTGCCGATCTCCTGCGAGCCACGGTGGATACTTCCACGTCTGGTACCGCGGCTAACGGCCTCATTACCGCCCAGCGGAGGGGCCGGACGGGAGCCACACTGGGCGAGCTCCGCAATCGCGGTGACGCATTCCTGTTCTGGGGCGTGGATCCGGCTAATCGCTACCCGCGTTTCGTTTCGCGCTACGGAATCGAGCCGGTGGGGACCCATGTTCCCCAGGGTCGACCTGGCCGCGATGTGATCTCGGTGAGTGTCGGATCCGACAAGGCGCTGGCGGGTGCCGACCTTGCCCTGGAGCTCACGCCGGAGCAGGAGATTCCTGCCCTCTCCCTCATGCGCGCAGCCATCCTGGGACATCGGGTTCCGGGACAGTCGCCGGAAGCAAGCATGGCAGCGGAAGTGTCAGCCAGGCTTGCCCAGGCCAGGTATGTCGTCGTGGTGCATGACGCCGAGCCCACCGATGAGCCCCGCAATCCGCTGCGGGCCGAAGCATTGATAGCACTCGCTCAGGCTCTCAACACTAGCACCCGCTGCTCCCTCTGTAGCCTCCGGGCCGGGAGAAATCAGGTGGGTGCGGAGGCCGTGCTGACCTGGCAAACCGGCTATCCGCTCGGGGTGGAATATTCTCGTGGCTTCCCGACGTATCGCCCGGGCTACCGGGGGATCAGCCGGCTGGTAGGAGGAACCTACGCCGCGGCCCTGATCGCAGGCTCCCCGCTGCTCGAGTCGGACGCGGAGGCCGCGTTGGCTGCGCTGAGCACGGTGGTGATCGGTCCAAGGGCAAGTGAGGCACCGTTCGCATCCAGCATAGCCATAGATACGGGGGTGGCGGGCATTCACGAAGGGGGGATCGCCTACCGGATGGACGAGGTTCCGCTGATGCTGCGCCCGCCCTTGCCGGGTCCGAGGTCGGCGACCGAGGTGTTGATGGCGCTGCATGGCGCCCTCCAGCAGGAGCTGCGGAGAGCATCCCGATGAGCCGGGGAGAACGGTTTCGAATCGCCGGCGGACGAGTCTACGACCCGGCTAATCAGGTTGAGGGCGAGGTCCGCGATGTCTGCATCGAGGATGGACGCATCGTGGCCAGCGTGCCTGACGGCTCACCCACTCTGGATGCTCGCGGCATGATCGTGATGCCGGGTGGCGTGGATATCCACTCCCACTTTGCCAGCTCGAGCTGTAACCATGCGCGCCGGCTCGTGCCGGAAGAACATGGAGCGGACCCCGCCCCGGCGCCCAATTTGGCCCACGACGCGAGCTCGCGCTCAGGCACGGGAGGAACAGTGCCCAGCACGTTCACGACCGGATATCGCTACGCCGGCCTAGGCTACACCACGGTATTCGACGCCGCCGTGGCCCCGCTGCTGGCCCGCCATAGTCATGCCGAGCTGGAAGACACGCCCTGTGTGGACGGGGGCATCTTCATTTTGATGGGCAACGATGAGTATCTCCTGCGTCTGATTGCCGCCGGAGAGCGCGAGCGGGCACGCGACTATGCTGGATGGCTTCTCGGAGCGACCGGCGGATACGCCATCAAGATCGTCAATCCCGGCGGCATAGAGGCTTGGAAGTCGGGACAGCGCAACGTGAACGGTCTGGATGATCCGCTGGCAACCAACAGGGTGACGCCCCGAGCCATTCTGGAAACTCTGGCCGATGCCGGCAATCAGCTCGGCCTTCCGCATCCGGTGCATATCCATTGCAACAATCTTGGCGTCCCGGGGAATGCGGAGGTCACCCTGGCCAGCATGCGCACGCTCGAGGGGCGCAGGGTTCACTTCACTCATCTTCAGTTTCACAGCTATGGTGGTCCGGGGTGGAAATCGGCAGCGGCGCCGATCATGGAGTACGTCAACACCCACCCGGAGATAAGTGTCGATGTCGGGCAGGTGATGTTCGGTCCTGCAGCCACGATCACCGCAGACGGCCCGGTGGAGTACCTGCTGCACAAGAGCAGCGGACGCAAGTGGGTCAATATCGACATCGAGTTGGAGACCGGCTGCGGAATCGTTCCCTTCCTTTATAAGGACAAGGCGGCGGTGGCCGCGCTGCAGTGGTCCATCGGTCTCGAGCTGTTCCTGCTGAGCCAGGACCCCTGGCGGGTAGTCCTCTCCACGGACCACCCCAACGGGGGCTCTTTCCTCTCCTACCCCGCCCTCATCCAGCTGCTGATGGACCGGAGCGTCAGGGACGAGCGGCTCAAGCAGGTAAACCCCAAACTGTTGGCAGGCTCTGCCCTCGCCGATGGGATCGGACGGGAATACACGCTCAACGAGATCGCGATTGTTACCCGCGCGGGCCCTGCGCGTCTGCTCGGCCTAACCCACAAGGGCCACCTCGGCCCCGGAGCCGATGCCGATGTCACGGTGTACAACCACGATTCCGATGTGGCTCGGATGTTTTCTTCGCCCAGATACGTGGTGAAGAACGGATCCCTCGTCGTAGAGGAGGGTCACCTTCGGCGTGCTCCATTGGGCCGACGTCTGCGGCTGCAACCACCCTATGATGAGGCGATTCTACCGCATCTACGCCGCTTTTTCGACGCGTATTCCACGGTGTCCTTCGAGAACTTTCCGGTGAGCGGGATTCCTGCGGACCCTCAACCACTGTCATCCTGAGACGATGAAGATCCGTGGCGTCCTGATAGAGGACACCTTCGCCGAAGCCTTCACCATGAGAGTGGCTCGGATCGTCATCACGGCTCGGAGCCTCAGATGGGTCCGGGCGGCAGCTCTCAAGCTGACTGGGTTCGCCACCTCGGTTATCGGCTGTAAGGTGGAAGCCGGAATCGAGCGGGAGCTTGTGCCGGGTGAGACACCGGATGGCCGGCCCGGCGTCAGCGTACTGTTGATGACCATGGGAAAAGACGATCTGGGCAAACGGCTCATCGAGCGCATTGGCCAGACGGTCCTCACTTGTCCGACCACGGCCTGCTATGACGGCCTTCCTGATGCTCCGGATCGGGTGGGCGTCGGATCCGCCCTGCGTTTCTTCGGGGACGGGTTTCAGAGCAGCAAGGTCATCGCCGGTGAGCGGTTTTGGCGAATACCGGTCATGGAAGGTGAGTTCGTGGTCCAGGAAAAGTTCGGGATGCTCAAAGGTGTTGGTGGGGGGAACTTCTTGATCCTCGCAAGCACGGCTGACGCCGCGCTCTCCGCCGCGGAGGCCGCTGCCGACGCGCTCACTTCCCAACCTGGGGTGATCCTGCCCTTCCCGGGTGGCGTCGTCCGCAGCGGCAGCAAGGTGGGCTCCCGCCGAAGCAAAACCATGATCGCTTCCACCAATGATGCATTCTGTCCGACTTTGCGAGCTATCACCCAGACGGCACTACCCGATGAGGTGAATTCGGTCCTGGAGATCGTCATCAATGGGACGGATGCGGCCGCAATAGAAACCGCCATGAGAACGGGTATCGATGCGGCCTGCCGAGCGGGGGTGATCGCCATCAGCGCCGGAAATTATGGTGGAAAGCTCGGGCCCCATCATTTCCATCTTCGTAAGCTGATGAGCCGGAATTCCAGTGACTGACGGACTGGCCGCCCGGCTGAGATCTACACTGCGACAGCGCGCCGATTTTTCGGAGGTGCTGGCAGACTCCTGGACCGCATTGTCTGCGGCTGCCATGTCGCAGCGCCCGGTGTACCTGGAGCGCGATGGCAAGGTTCCTCTGGGGGAGCTGTTCGAGATTACGGGGAATCCAAACGGGCATATCCGTTTCAGTGGGGACCTCCTTACCGCGGACCGGCTCGGCGCGGCGCTCAGCAGCGGCCACGTCACGATTGAGGGCAGCGTGGGAGCGGAAGCCGGGCTGGGCATGTCGGGCGGAGCACTGGTCATCGAAGGCGATGCGGGAGATCGGACCGGTGCTGCTCCGCCCGGTTTCAAGCGGGGCATGACCGGCGGTGAGCTCATCGTGCGCGGCTCCGCTGGGGTGGAGGCTGGTGCGGCCATGCGCCGCGGTCTCCTGGTCATAGCGCGAGCTGCCGGAGATCGGGCCGGGCTCGGCATGATAGCCGGAAACGTCGTCGTGTTTGGCAAAGCCGGCTCAAACACCGGGCTCTGGTCGAAGCGCGGATCGGTTGTGGCCCTGGGGTCCATTACCCCACCGCCCACCTATACCTATGCCTGCACCTATCAACCCATTCACCTGCGTCTCCTGCTTACCCGGCTTCGAGACCAGTACGGACTCGCGGTTCTGCGGCGCCATTTCACGGGCTTCTACCGCCGCTACAGCGGCGACATGGCCGAGCTGGGCAAGGGGGAGATTCTGGTATGGACGGCCAAGTGACATCACTTCGGATGAATGAGGCGGCAAGCGAGATCGCCAACGGCATGGCTGACCAGGCTGATCTGCTCCGGGTCCGGGCCCATCGGCTGCCGGGAGGAGCCCGGATAATCGACGCCGGCGTTCAAGTGGAGGGAGGGATCGATGCGGGACTCGCCCTCTCGGAGATCTGCATGGGTGGACTGGGCAACGTAGCGCCCACCCCGGTTCACATTGGCAGCCAGATCCACCCGGGCATCATCGTCTGGACCGATCATCCTGCCGTGTCGTGCATGGCCTCACAGTACGCCGGATGGGCCATCTCGGTGGGGAAGTTCTTTGCCATGGGCTCCGGTCCGCTGCGGGCTCATGCGCGGGTAGAACGTGAGTTGTACGAGAAGCTGGGGTATGCAGAGCGGGCGGATGAAGGTGTCCTGGTGCTGGAGGGGCGCGCCTTGCCGACCGATGAGGTAGCTCAATGGGTGGCGGATAAAGCCGGGCTGCAGCCAGCGCAGCTGACCTTCGTGGTTGCACCCACCGCAAGCCTCGCCGGTGGCGTCCAGATCTCCGCGCGCATTGTCGAGACCGGCCTGCACAAGATGGAGACACTCGGCTTCGATGTCCGGAAGGTGGTAAGCGCCCTGGGAACTGCCCCCTTGCCGCCGGTGGCCAAGAACGATTTGAGGGCAATCGGGCGTACCAATGACTGCATTCTCTATGGCGGACAGGCCCGTTTTACTATCCGGGCCGGTGACGACGAGTTGAAGAAGCTGGCCGAGCAAATCCCCGCGTCCGCTTCTCGTGATTACGGCACCCCGTTTTACGAGATCTTTCAGCGCTATGAAGGGGATTTCTACAAGATCGATCCCCTGCTGTTCAGCCCGGCAGAGGTCTGGCTCACCAGCCTTGAGACCGGACGGACATTTCATGCCGGTGGAATGAACCCCGAAGTGCTTGAAGCTTCACTTTACACCACTTAGCCAGGAGCCTCCGATGCAACCTCCGTCCCGCTGGTTGCTGTATCCCGCGTTCATCCTCGCTGCGGCTTGCGGTAGCTCGGGGGACAGAGCAGCGGACGCCCCCCAGGCAGATACCACGGCGGTCGAAGCCGCCACACCCGGAACGGCAGCTATCGTCACGGTGCTCTACAATGCACCCAAGGATACGGCCGCCTTCGAGCGGTATTACCGGACTACTCATATCCCACTGGTGGTCGCCAATCAGAAGGAGATCGGCTTCACCCGCGCCGACCTGACCAGATTTACCTCGACCGCTGACGGCAAGAAGCCGACCTTCTACCGTCAGGCGGAGCTTTACTTCAACTCCATGGACGACCTCAAGAAGGGAATAGCGACGTCGGGGTTCAAGAAGGTCGCTGACGATTTACCCAGATTTGCCACTGGTGGGTTGATCGGTATGATCGCCTCCACCTCCAATGAGCACGGAGAGGCCTCGGCGGGTGCTCCCGCGGCCGCCATTGTCACCGTCATCTACCAAG
Organism: Gemmatimonadales bacterium; assembly: GCA_025929805.1. Lineage (GTDB taxonomy): Bacteria > Gemmatimonadota > Gemmatimonadetes > Gemmatimonadales > GWC2-71-9 > CAVVWJ01. The sequence goes on from JAICPP010000092.1 coordinate 7,600, forward strand.
CTCCCAAGGACACCGCCGCCTTCGAGAAGTACTACTCGGAGACCCATCTCCCCCTGGTCACGGCCAACCAGGGCCAGATTGGATTCGAAAAGGCCGAGCTTACCAAATTCCAGTCCAATCTGGATGGATCTCCGGCGGCCAGATACCGCCAGGCGGAGCTCTACTTTCCTTCGATGCCTGCGCTGAAGAAGGGGATCGGTACACCAGGGTTCAAACAAGTTTCCGACGATCTCTCGAAGTTCGCCTCTGGGGGACTGGATGCTTTGATCGGAGTGGAGACCAAGTAGCGTGCGCCTGGCCGTGCTCGCCGCCCGCAAAGGGTGGCACACCCAACAGCTGGAGCGGGCGGCGGCAAGAGGTGGCCATCGAGCGGTCGTATTACCCTATGAAGGACTGCTGGCCAGGATCGGGGGCGCCGCCGGCCTTTCAACCGCCGGGACCGATCTCGACGCCATGGATCTCGTGCTGCCCCGCATCATTCCATCGGGATCGCTCGAGCAGATCATCTTTCGGGTCGATGCGCTTCACCGGCTGGAAGATCGGGGCACTCGGGTCGTCAACTCTCCCCGCGCCATCGAGAAGACGGTGGACAAGTTTTGGACTTCCGCTCTCCTGGAGCAGTGCGGCATACCGACGCCGGAAACAGTAGTGTGTGAAGCTCCGGACGAGGCGCTCACTGCGTTCCGGGCCCTGGGCGACGTCATCGTCAAGCCGCTGTTCGGATCGATGGGGCTCGGGATGGTTCGGATCGGCGACGAAGAAATGGCGTACCGCGTCTTTCGCACCATCGACCACGATGGGTCCGACATTCGCGCCTTTGTCATTGGCGGCCGTGTGGTAGGCGCCATCAAACGGCGATCTCCGGGCTGGCGCACCAACCTGGCCCGCGGCGGGAGCGCTACCCGGGTGACACTTTCGCCGGAGGACGGTGCACTGGCCATCCGGGCAGCGGCGGCCGTCGGCGCTGAGTACGCCGGGGTCGATCTTTTGACCGGGCGGGACGGCGTGACCTATGTACTGGAGGTGAACGGCATTCCAGGGTGGAAGGGCCTTCAGGAGGCCACTGGACTCGACATTGCTGGAGAGCTGATCGACTATCTCGCGTCGCGCGTTCCTTGACTACTCCGGCCGAGGTTGCCGCAGCGGGCCAGCTTGCGTGCTTGCTCGAGGTGAGTGCTCCAAAACCGGGGAACGTTTCGCCGGAGCGACACTTCCACGATACCCGCTATGAAGATTTTTTGGCCAGCGCGGTTGCCATCGGGCCCGCACTGGCGCAAGCGCACATACATCCTTTAGGGGTTACGATCCGCCATGCAGTGGAAGACACGCTTCGCTGGACCAAATCCAACACTAATCTCGGGATCGTGCTGCTGCTCGCCCCCTTAGCCAAGGCGGCACTCTTACCAGGCGGGACACTTCGCGATCGGCTGCGCCAGGTTCTCGCCGAGACCACTGTGGAGGATGCCGCAGAAGTGTACCAAGCCATCAGGCGGGCCCGACCCGGGGGGCTGGGGCATTCGGAGTCGGAGGATGTGGCCCGGGCTCCCTCGGTCACCCTGCGGGCAGCCATGGGGCTTGCCGCGGAGAGAGATGCCATCGCACGGGAGTACGTGACCGATTTCGCGCTCACCTTCGAGACTGGGGTCCCTGCTCTCCTCGCGGCTCGGCGAGAGCGGGTGCCCTGGACCGATGCGGCAGTGGAGACCTACCTGACCTTACTGGAAGCAGCACCCGATACCCATATTGCGCGGAAGCTCGGCGCCGCCGAAGCCGAGGTCGTCTCCCAACGCGCCCGCGAGGTGCGCGCCGCCGGGGGCAGTCGTTCTGCAGCCGGGCGGCAGGCGCTGGCCGAGCTCGACCGCGAGCTGCGGGATCCACGGAATCGGCGCAATCCCGGAAGCACCGCCGATCTCACCTGCGCCGCGTTATTCGTCGTTATACTTGAAGGTGGTTGGGATCGTTAGGAGAGTCGCCGTGCAGAGCACCTTCCGAGTCCACGTCAGTAAGGACTATCTGGTTTTCGCTTCCGCCCACTTCATCACGTTCAAGGGGCATCAGTGCGAAACCCTTCACGGCCATAACTATCGGGTAGGCGTGGCGGTCGAGGGGTCGGTCGACTCCGAGTGTCTGTTCGTGCTGGACTTCAGCGTGTTGAAGCAGATCACGCGCCAGCTGGTCGATACCATCGATCACAAGGTCTTACTGCCTACCCAGAATCCCAAGCTCGCTTTTCGGGAAGAGGGCGAACGGATAGCAGTGGATTACTTCGGCCAGCCCACCTATGTGTTCCCCAAACGAGATTGTGCACTGCTCCCAATCCCGAACAGTACCGCGGAAATGCTGGCCCAATATCTCGGGTGCCAGGTGTGCCAGGAGCTGGGTTCCCGCGGTTATACCCACCTGACCAGCCTCGAGCTCGAGGTCGAAGAAAACTACGGCCAGTCCGCCACGTATCGCGAGGCCTTGGCTCCGGACTGATTCATCTGGGATACGGCAGCAAGGTCGGATGCAGTGAGCCTGCCGCTGTGGATGGCGCTGGCTACCAGAGCGCCATCGCATCCGGTGTCTCGCATTCGCTCCAGGTCCAGTCGGGTCAGTACGCCGCCGCCGGCCAGTAGCCGAGTACCCGCTAGGCGGCGGCGCAGCGACTCGAGCAGCCCCAGATCCACACCGCATCCAGTCCCGACCCGGCCAAGGTCCAGGATCAGAATCGAACCGGCTCCGGTGGTCGCTGCCTGGTCGGCCAGACCGAGAGCATCGGGGCCGGCACCCCGGGCGTCCTGCATAGCCGGGTGAAGAATCGGATTGCCCAGTCGCAGATCGAGGCTGAACACGATGCGGGACGACCCCACGGCCTTGACGATGGCCTCCAGATCGGAGAACGCCCGCAGGGTTTCCAGCCCTACCACCACCTCACTTGCCCCGCACGAAAGAACCTCCAGCGCACCTTCGGGCAGATGAGTGCCTGCATCCACCAGCAGCGCACCGGCAAAACCGGTGTGAAATTCGGCAAGCTCCCGTATCAGGGTTCGTTGTACCGCGCCACCCTGGATGGCATCCAGGTCTGCCACGTAGCATTCGTGAATGCCCAACTCGGCGTGAAACGCTCGAAGCACCGCAACCGCATCGCCGACCCTCCCCGGCACCAGCTCCGACTGGAGCGGAGCGTAGCGGGTACGGTCTCCGGCCTGGGCGTGCACCGCAATGCCCCCGGCGATATCGAGTACGGGAATGATCTGCATCTGTATCCAAGTGCCTGCGGGTAGTAAATGACTGGACAGCCGGGGATTGTGGGCTGGGACATCGGTGGCGTCAACACCAAGGCCGCCCGGCTCTTCGCCTCGAGTCGGGCACCAGCCTCATGCAGCATTACCCTGCCCTACGAGCTGCAGCGCGCGCCGGCGCTCTTGAGCGAGACTCTACGATCCGCCGCCAGAGAGCTCGGCGCCGCGCCGGATGATCGCCACGCGGTTACCATGACCGCCGAGCTTTCGCAAATGTTCCGCACCAAACGCGAGGGCGTTGCCTTCGTCATCGATGCCCTAGAGGCCACCTTCCCGGGCGACCGCCTTCACGTATATACCCTGGCCGGAGAATTTGTCAGCCCCCGGCACGCCCGTGAACGTCCGCTCGAGGTTGCCGCCTCCAACTGGTCGGCCACCGCCAACTGGGTGGCCCAGCTGGTGCCCACCTGTATTCTCGTCGATGTGGGGACCACCACCAGTGATCTGATCCCAATACGGAACGGCAAGGTGGCTGCTGAAGGCTCCACCGATCCGGAACGCCTGCTGACCGGCGAACTGGTCTACACCGGAGCGCTTCGAACCCCAGTCGAAGCCATCGCCCGGGAGGTACCGCTCTGGGGTGGTACAGCCGGGGTCTCGGCGGAGGGCTTTGCTCTCAGTGGCGATGTCTATCTATGGCTGGGGCGGTTGGGAGCAAACGACTATACCTGCCCCACCCCCGATGGTCGGCCCGTTACCCGCGAGTACGCCGGCGAGCGTCTGGCCCGCGTGGTATGCGCCGATCGCGAGCTGCTGGATGAATCGGCGGTGGACGCACTGGCCGCTTCGGTAGCGGGGGCCCAGGTGCAGACGATCGTCAGAGCACTCGAGCTCATCCGGAAGCGTTGTCCCGGTGTAGCCACGGCGGTTGTGACCGGGCTCGGGGAGTTCATTGCAGCCGACGCAGCCCGGGCGGTCGGCCTGAGCGTCATCTCGCTGACGGACCAGCTCAATGGAGCCTCCCAAACAGCACCGGCGACTGCCGTGGCATGGCTGCTCCAGCAAAGTTTGAGGGTCGATCC
>JAICPP010000031.1 GCA_025929805.1 Gemmatimonadales bacterium
TCCCCGAGGGATAGAAGATGACCGAGTCCCCCACGCTCACGGTGCCCGAGTCGATGGTTCCCGAAATGATACGGCGGTCATCGCCTTGCTTGGTGAACTTGTAGACATCCTGGATCGGCATGCGGAAAGGCCGATCGATCGGTGCGGGCTCGCTTCGGAACGCGTCAAGGGCATCGAGGACCGTGGGACCCTCGTACCACGCCAGGCTTGACGACCGTTCGGCGATGTTGTCTCCCCCTCGAGCGGAGACCGGAATGAAGCAGGCCGGTTGGATACCAACCTGATCGAGGAATGCACCATACTCTCCGACAATGCGATCGTAGACACCCCGATCCCAGCCAACCAAATCCATCTTGTTGACGACGACGGCGAGCTGCCGAATGCCCAGGAGAGACACCATGTAGCCGTGGCGCCGGGAGTTTTCCTGGACACCTTCAGCAGCGTCGATCACCAGCAAGGCCGCCTCGGCGCGGGACGCGCCGGTTATCATGTTCTTGAGAAACTCGATGTGGCCTGGAGCATCCAGGATCAGGTAGTGCCGCAGCCGGCTCTTGAAGAACACCCGGGCCGCATCGATCGTGATCCCTTGAGCCTGCTCGTCCTTCAGCGCGTCGAGCAGAAACGCATACTCGAAGGGCTTCGAATTGAGCTCGCACTGGGCCCGGACCTGCTCCAGCTTCCCTTCGGGAAGCGAATGGGTGTCAGCCAACAGCCGGCCAATAACGGTGCTCTTACCGTGATCCACATGGCCCACGATCACGATGTTCATTCGCTGTTGCGCTTCGGGCTCAGCCGCGGCCGGTCGAGACGGCTCCAGCTGATAGAGAGTACTGGTCAGACTTCCCTCCATCGGTTGTTCAGACCTGCTCAGCGAAAAGAGTGCCGCCGGCTGCCTGGGTCGAGCAGCGCTTCCCCATCAGGCGACAATGCGAAAGCGGCGGGGCAGGCCCGCCGCTGTGCTTCTCCGGGCCCCACCGGCGTTGGTGTTACTGCTCCTCCACGGCGTAGTCGTAGGGATAGTAGTAGTCTCCGTACTGGGAGACCTCGCCACCCGGGTCATTCAGCACGGTTCCTACAACCCTGGCTCCGACGTTGACCAGCTGCTGGTGGGCTCGCTTGGCCGCTACCCGGTCGGTCTGGCCGGCCCGGACCACGAGAAGAACACCGTCAGCCAGCGAGGCCAGGATGCCGGCGTCCGCAGTCGCGAGCACCGGCGGGGTGTCCAGAATGACCAGGTCGAAGCTCTTGGCGAGCTCCTGAAGCAGAACCCGCATCCGAACGCCGCTCAGTAGACCCGATGGGTTGGTCGGCAGCGCCCCGCAGGTGAGAAGAGACAGACCTCTCACGTTCGTGGGCCGGATTACGTCAGTGAGGGGACGCCCGGAATCGGTGCGACCCGCGCTGGGATTGAAGGTCAGCGACTGAGTAGCATCGGACTCGTTGTAGGTCGGGGTCAGCAGCTCCATGAGGCCGGGGGCGCGGGGCACCTGGAAGAGGCCATGAAGCCGGGGGCGGCGCACGTCGCAGTCGATCAGAAGGACGCGCAATCCATCATAAGCGAAGGTGACCGACAGATTGGCCGAGGTCAGGGTCTTTCCCTCGCCCGGAGCTGCGCTGGTAACCACCAGCGTCTTCATGTCGTCTCCCTGCTCGCACCAGACCAGGCTGGTCCGAAGCATTCGGAATGCTTCCACGCCGACCGAGAACGGCTGCGAGACGGTGCCCAGGGCCGACGCGTTTGGTCGCTTGGCGTCGAGCTCGGCCTGCTTGCCAGGACGGAGCAGCCCGCCCAGGCGACGGGGGGCGGTCCCGGCGCTGCTGGTTAGTCGCGGGATCACGGCGAGTCCGGGCAGGTGCAGCGCCACCTCCAGATCCTCGGGCTTCCGAATGGACGTGTTCAGCGCCTCGAGCAGGAATGCACCGCCGGTACCGAGCATCAGGCCGAGCAGCAGGCCAAGCGCGAGCTTTAGTGGGGTAGTAGTCCACTGAGGCACGTAAGGGACATCGGCCAGGTTCACGATATCGACGTCTCCGGCCTCGACCTCTTCGGCCATGCGCGCCTTCTGGTGCTCCTGGCGTACCTGATCGCTGGCAGACGTAAGGGTCTGAACTCGCCCGGTCAGGCGAGCCTCTTCAGCTGCCATGGCAGGCAGTACTTGGAGGGAGGCCCCTTCCTGGGCTCTGAGATTGCGTAGCGCCTTGATCCGCGCGTCCAGGGTGGCTACATGGCTGCTCACCGCCTGACGAAGCTGACCCTTGGTGGTGCCGATCAGGCTCTTGAGCTGAATCAGGTCGGGATTGGTGGGCGCCGCCTTCCAGGGGCCCGTGGTCATGGAATCGACCCGGTACTGGTAGGTTTCGAGCTGCCGGAACATGTTGCTGACGGTGGCGTTCTCGGCCATCGCCGGCGACGAGGCCAAGGCGCGCAGTGCTTCCATCTCCCCGGTCTCACCGCCCTTCTTGAGCTGGCCGAGCAGAGCGCCGAAGGTGGCGCGATCGGCTTCCAGCTCGCTGGCTCTACCCTCGAGCGTCATGCGGTAAGTCTGGGCCGCATCCAGAGCACTCTGAGAGCTGGCCAGCTGTTGGCGGCTGCGGAAGCTGGCCAGATCGGCTTGGGCGCGGGCCAGCATGCTGTCGGTCTGCTTCAGCTGCTCCTCGAGGAACTCCCGGCGCCGCTGAGATTTCTGCTTGGCCCCCAGGATATTGAGATCCCGAAACGCCAGGACGGTTGTGTTCACCACCCGCTGTGCCATCCGCGGCTTGCCTGAGACGTACTTCACGTCCAGGATGTCGGTGTCCGGCCGGTGAAGTACGTTGATCGCGCCCAGAAGATGGTCCACCGCCATTTCCCGCGGGATGACGTACAGGGTTGCCTCGGAGACCTCGGGCACTGCCTTGACCGCAAACCGAACGTTCCCCAGGTCCAGCGGCTCCCCGTAGCGGGCCCGAGCCTCGCGGCTGCCCAGCCTGGCCTTGACCCCATTCACATAGAAGGTGACCCGGATGCTATCGTTGGTCGCCTCAGGCTTTACGCGAATGGCATCCAGCTGGCCGATCCCGAACTCGGGAGTGGCGGACTGGAGCTGTAAACCGAGCGAATCCACCACGGCGGCCATGACACTCCGGCTGCGCACGAGCTCCGCAATCGAGAGGATCGGATCCGTGGTGCGCTCGAGCTCCGGTGCGGGCTCGATCTCACCCGTCAATGACCGGCGCTCCCCAGCCATCCGAAGTACTGCAGTAGCCTCGTAGCTTGCCGGCGCTCGCGCAGCCAGATAACCCCCCACTGCCAGCCCGAGCAACGTCAGGCCCAGCACCATACGATAGCGGCGACGCAGTATCCCCAGGATGTGACCGAACGAGATCGAGTCGCCGGCGGGACGCTCATACCCCCCATCCATGTACGGTGGGCCGGGGGGAAGCTGGCGTGGCTGCGGATAGTAGTCGGTCATGGTCTGCTAGTTGTTCCTATCGCTCGCGCGGTCGATAAAAAGGTAAATAGAGGCGACGGACCCGACTACACCGAGTGTCGGCAACAGTATGTCTCGGAGGAAGCTCTTGCGGCGGTCGACAACGATCTGATCACCCGAGTACACCCGCATGACGCCGGACGAGCTCTGGGGATCCAGCAGGCTGACGGTGAACTCCCGCTGCCGCCCGCTCGCATCCTTTCGAAGGACCCGGACCCTGCCTCGGTTACCGAACTGGTTCGGACCGCCGGCCTGGGCGACCGCCTCGGCGATCGAGGTCTCCGGGCGCACGGCAAAGACAGCGGGCCGACCGACCTCGCCCGAAACCGCGACCCGGACCAGCGGCTCGAGCACGAACTGGGGATCCTGTTCGAAGCGAGCCAGGAAGGTGCGGACGTTGGTCTCCGCCGTGTTAAAGGGCACGCCTCCGACTCGCACCGCTCGATAGAGCGGGTGCGTGATGGTGCCGTCCGGCCCCACGATGAAGTCTCCGCTCATCTCCGGTTTGCGCCATACGACCACCCGAACCGAATCGCCGGGGGCCAAGGTGACCTGATCACTGGATGGTGCAGGACTCTGGGACAGCAGCGGACTGGACCCCAATACGAGGATGAAACAAGGGAGAATGATCCGGAGGAGCAGTTTTCTCATAATCCTCACCGAGGGCGTCGAAGACGAGCGCCTGTCCCAACCCTATCACTGAGCCGGGCCCGGGGGCGCACGAAGTATGCCCGGGTATGCCCGGTTTCTGTTCCACCCGATCGGCTCAAGCCAACGCAATGTATTCGAATTGCTTCCAGCATGCACCCAAGCTGGAAAAGCCAGCCGTTGCCCGGATGGTGTGACCTGCGACCAGGGTCAGGACCACAGGTACCCATCGTTTCGGCCCTTACCTGTGGCGGAGCTACAACAACAGGACCCCGGAAAAGCAAGCCAGAAAAGGAGAAAAGACCCCTCCTCCTTCGTAGAAGTCACCCGCAGAATCTACCTTGTGGCGCTGGCTCAACGGCGGGGAAACAAACGATGCGGCGCCGGACATTGCCGGCGCCGCATCATTCTTTCAAGTACCGCTCTCTCTCAGACCACTCGTCGCCTAGACCGCTCTTCGCGGGTCACGGCGACCCTCGATTAGATCCGGGTACATGCCCTTCCCGGCAACGATGCCAGCCTGCTTGCGATGTCTCTGAAAGCCTGCTGGTTGTCGGGATTGGCCATGAACTCCGAGTCGTACCTCCACATCAAGAGCCCGCACCCAGCTTGACCCAGCACCAGGCCGAAGTTCCGAACCTGTTCCGGAGTCATGAGACAGAGATTGGTCTGCTCGCCCAATCCACCGGTTCCGGCGCAGTCCCAGGTTCCGTCTCGATCGGGCGTACCACCATTGAGAATGTTGATGCTGAATAGGATCGAGATCCGGCTGCGTTGACCGAATGCGAGCGCCGCGTCGCGGAACGCGGTCACGTCACCGACCCGCGACACGTACTGATCGATAATGAACTCGCACTGAGCGTAGTTCTTGGTAGGTTCGAGCACGTCATGCCGTTGAAACACCCCGGTGGGCAGTGTCGGAAAGATCGCCTTCACGTAGCCGCACAGTGAGTCGACCCGGGCCTTGGTCATCGTTCCCGACGGTCCCCAGGTGTTTCCTCCAACATCCGGGCTACCGTGGGCGTTCGGCTCGTCCATGACCGAGTTACCGATGATGGTTCCATCGGACACGCCCTGGGCGATCGCTGCCTTGATCTCGGGCGTGTTATAGGTGTCCATCTTGGCTTCCCACTTACGCCGATCGAACTGGTAGACCCCGTCGATCGTGCTCATGTAAAGATCGTGGTGCCCGCCCGTCATGTTCATCACCAAGCGGAACTTATTGTTTCGTGCCCAGTTGATGCGGCTGATGATCCCGCTCGCGTTGGTACCATCCAAGCTCATGGTGAAGATGCCCGGAGTTCCCCCCAAGCCAATCAGCTGGGTGGGGCCGAACGGAATGCCCAAGGTGCCGCTTCCGAGCGGCACGCTGATCGTAATAGCCGAAGTGTCCGAGAAACCGCTGGCGCTGGCGATCACCCGGTAGGCGCCCGGATTCGAGCCGGCCGTATAGAGACCGCCGGAGGTGATGCTGCCGCCGGTCGCGGTGAATACGGCGGTAACCGGGATGCTGTCGCCGGTGCTGGTACGTCCGAAGACGCCGAACTGCTTCGTTGCTCCCGGCGCCAATGTCACGAGCGCGGGGCGAAGAACAACCCGTGCCAGCACGGGCTCAGCTGGGGGCTCCGGTTCCGGCGGAGGCGGCAACGCCGGGGCGGTGATCGTAACGGAGACGGTATCGGCCAGTGTGCCCGACGTGTTGGTCGCGGTTACCTGGTAGGTTCCGGCGGTGTCGCCCGCCACGAAGGTGCCGCCGGCATCGATGGAACCGCCGGTGGCCGCCCAGTTCACACCGATCGGGACCACGGACCCGCTCGCCAATCGGCCTACGGCGGTGAAGGTCTGGCTGACTCCCGGAGCCAAGCTGATGGTGGTGGGAGAGACTTCGACAGCCTTGACTCGGGAATTTCGGCGAACAACCGTGACAGTGGAGGTGTCGACCCGAACGGTTCCGCGAACGCGATCGTAACCGATGACAGTATAGGTGCCGATGGCAGCGGCAGAGAACCGGCCGTCAGGCAGAATAGTACCGCCCGAGGTGCTCCAGGTTACCGCTGCACCGACGCTATCACCGGCGCTGGTGGTGCCATGCGCTCGGAATTGAATCAGTTGGTTGGTTTCAAGAGTGACGCTGCTGGGTCTGACTTTCACCGCCACTGGTACTAGATCGCGAGGTCTCCATTCTGTGCCGGCCGTCGGGGTGCTCGGGGGAGCTTCTGGAGCGGTGGCATCGCCGCCATCACAAGCAGCGAGCACCAGGAGGACTGGCAGCATCCCATAGTTTCGTGAGACGGCCAGTCTCCGCGCAAGCTTAAACGTGTACGTCATCGCTCTACCCTTTCATCACTCTCCTTGCATGAAGTCCCAACCGTTCCCGTCAGTCCCCCGCCACCCTTGGGCTAAGGTACTCTAGGCCTTTACTGGCCCAGTTTCAATGGACAATCTCTTGACAGAATGCAGAATATCGAATTCCGCCACTCTTTGTAAGTGACGAAATATGCAGTGGCTAGACCCTACGGAGCCATTCATTTGTAACAAAAAAACCGACCAAAAGATGAACAGCAAAGAAAATAATTGCAGGGCTCGGCCAACCAACCATCAGCAATTCACAGCTATTTCGGCTTCAGGTATACTTCTGCGGCTCTTGTCCACTCCCCTTGCCCAAGTGCTTGCGCCCGAGAGGCTGGGAAGATGAAGATCGCCTTTATGGTGACCCGCGCGGAACCGGTCGGCGGCGCCCAAATCCATGTGCGGGACCTTGCCGTGGCAGTCCGGGAGCAGGGGCACTCCCCCGATATCATTACCAGCGGGAGCGGACCTTTTATTGATGACCTTCGCGCCCACGGCATTCCGGTCACGGTCCTTCGCCATCTCGTCGGGCCTATTCGCCCACTGCGCGATGTTCGCGCGTTCCGGGATCTTTTGACGGTTTTGAGGGAGCAGCGGCCGGATCTGCTGACCGCTCACGGCGCCAAGGTTGGGATGATGGGACGGGTGGCGTCACGCGCACTCCGAGTTCCTCTCATCGTGACCGTACACGGTTGGGCGTGCGCGCCCGGAACCCCTCCGGTTCAAGCCGCTGTGTCGCGCCGGCTCGAACGACTCATCGGTCCACTGGCCAGCAAGGTCATTACCGTATCCGAATTTGACCGGCGCTTCGGACTCGAAGCGCGCCTGGTCGCCGAGCACCGTGTCGTCACGGTCCACACTGGGATGCCGGACGTTTCTTCCCACTTGTGGGCCGACCCCGGCCGGAGCCCGCCCCGAATGGTGATGGTGGCTCGATTCGAGCCTCAGAAGGATCATGTGACGCTGATTCGCGCCCTCGGTGGGGTCCAGACGGTCCCGTGGAATCTGGACTTGATCGGGGATGGACCGCTTCGTGGTCAGATGGAGGCTCTGGCGCGCGAGCTTGGCTTGGGTGACCGGATCCGATTTCTGGGGCAACGCAAGGACGTGGCTCAACTCCTGGCCCAGGCTCAGATAAGCCTGCTGATCAGTAACTGGGAGGGTCTGCCTCTCAGCATCCTGGAATCGATGCGGGCCGGCCTGCCAGTCGTGGCGTCCGCGGTGGGCGGAGTCGGCGAATCCATTCGCGACCAGGAAACCGGCTATCTGGTTCCTCGAGGTGACGTGGACCTGCTCCGGGACCGCATCGAGCGGTTGGTGACCAACCCCGAGCTTCGGGCCCGGATGGGGGCGGGCGGCAGACGCCACTACGAACGGCACTTCACTCTGGATCAGATGGTGAAGAACACGCTCGCTGTCTACCAGGAAGTACTCGGCGGAAGGGGCCGGCAAGCGACCCAGGTACCGGTGATTACGGGATCGCCGGTCTAGCGCAGGAATACGTCCTCATTATGGATTGGCGGTGAGCTCCCGATCGGAGGGCAGCATCGGCCTGCCTCCGGGTGGTGCGGAAGGCCCCACGGTGCTCGTGGTTGAAGACGAGGAGGCACTCCGAACCGGCATACGCCGGCTGCTGCAGGACGAGGGCTACCAAGTCATCGAGGCGGAGAACGGAGCCGCAGCGCTTCAGCTTTTGGAGAGGACCGGCGCCGAGACGGTGGCTCTCGTGCTCACCGATCTCCGTATGCCGATCATGGATGGCCGTCAGCTGGCGGCCGCGCTGGTCAGGCGCCGGCCCAGCCTACCGATCGTGTTCATGTCCGGATTCACGGCGCAGCTCATGGACCTGCGGCTGGTGTCACCCCACCTGGCTTTCCTTGCCAAGCCGTTCAGGAACGAAGACTTGCTCGCCGCAGTGCGGGGTCAACTCGGGCGCTGAGTGGAGCCGGGGCTGGTCGGCTAAATCTCCCAGTTCGACATCAGGACGCCGCTCGAGGGAGTTCGCTGCGGATAATCCTGCAACAACATGCGTAAGTCGGTCCAGTGCACCCGGTATCCCAGCTCGATCAGCCGGAGATATGCTTGGGTGAATTCCGTCTGGCAGCGGATTGCGATTCGGGTGACCCGCTCGTTTGCCGCGGTGAGCTGCAGGGCCTGGAGCAGGCGCTCAAGGGCAAAGGGATTCGACGCAACCAGTTTCAGCACGCGCAGCTCGTCCTTGGGACGTCCAGCGGCGAGCGGGGTCGAGTGCCAGAGAGCAAAGGCGCTCAACCCGGCTCCATCCCGAACCAGAGTGGTATCTCCGATGCCCAGGTCGTGAGTAAGCGTGAGCTCACGGGTGAAGTCGACACCAGGAAGGATGGTGTCCGCCAGGGCACGGCATTCTTCCAGTCGGCGATCCCAACCTGACCCCGACCCCGACAGCAGCTCCGGAACGCCAGTCGGCCTGCGAGGCACTTCGTGCACCAGCGTGACCGTCAGGTGGCTGGGCACCAGTCCGATTCTGCTGTAGAATCCAATGTTGTCGACGGTCCGAGGCATTGTCTCCAATCCGATGGTGGTTGCGCCCTGGCGCTGCAGCCACTCGATCCCGGTTCGCACCATGGTCGATCCCAGACCTTCACCCTGTCGATCGGGGCGCACCGCGAGCGGACCCATCCAGCCTTCGGTGCCGGAACGGTGGACCATGTTGAAGGCGACCATGTGGCCGTCGGAATCCCGCCAGACCATCGATCCATCGCCTGCATCCTCCAGAGCATAGCGCCACACCAGATTGTTCAGCTGGGGAACCCGCACCCCCACCAGCCCATCCCGGCTGTAGCGATCGGTGAATGCATCGGCGAACACGCGGTTGAGCGACTCGATGTCGCGAAGCGTGGGGCGATCCGGACCTCTGACACTTCGATCAGGCCGCCACATCGTGATCTCCCATCGGCTCGTCACGCGCCGTGGCCACGCCGCTCGCCAGATCGAAGCCGACCCGCACCACCCGATCGAAACCTTCACGCACCGAGTCGATGTGGGTGATCAAAATGACCTGCGGGAAGCGATCTGCCAGGCTACGCAGGAGATCGACCACGGCGGCCCGACGATCTTCGTCCAGGGAGCCAAAGATCTCGTCCAGAACCAGCAGGGAGAGCGGCTGTCCCGCACGTTCGGCAATCATTTGGCTGATCGCGAGCCTCAAGGCCAGATTGGCCACGTCTTCCTCGCCGCCGGAAATGACGGCTTTGGGATCACCATCGTCAATCAACGTGGCGACGTAGTCTTCGTCGAGCTCCAGATCGGTATAGCGCCCGTTGGTCAAGTCGCGCAGGAACCCTGATGCAAGCTCGCTGAGATCAGGCCGAAGGGTGGCGTTGAGCTCGGTACGGAGATCGGTCAACGCCCGATCCAGCTCCTGATGCAGGGCGAGGTCGCTGGCCGCCTGGGCTGCAGCCCGCTCCCGTTCTTCCCGTTCAGCGCGGCGCCGGGCTACGGCATCGACGGCCTCCTGGGCCGCGACCGTCTCCACTCTGGCCCGGACCAAGGCTAACTCGGCACGCCGGCGCTCTCCCTCGGCAGCCAGTTCGGCCTCGCGGAACTCCCGGAACGCAGTTTCACTGTAGCCCAGCGCCTCGGTCCGGGCCCGCAAGTCCGCAATCAAGGCACTGGTCTTCTCGCCGGCACTCCGGGCGCTCTCCAGCTCCGTCATGACCTCATCGCTTCGTTCGGCCACTGCACGCAGGCGCTCGGCCTGCAGCGCCAACGATTCCAGAGCCCGGGTCTCGCGGACTACTTCCTCATGGCGAGCCTGATCGTATGAGCCGAACAGCTGGTCCAACACTCCCTGCAACTCGCTCACCCGCAGCTCCAGCCTGCCCTGTTCATTCCGGAGTGAGCTCGCCTCATTGGCCTGGGTCTTGAGCCGAGCGAGCTCTGCCGTAGCGTTGGAGAGCTCCTGCTCCAGCTCAAGACGGCGGCGCTCCATATCAGTCAGGGATGTGGGCTCCTGCTGCAGCTGCTCGATCCGTTGCTTGTAGAAGTTGCCGTTGGCTCGCACCTCCTCCAGCTGACGGTCGAGCAGGTCCAGCACCTTGGCGTACTCCTCGCCAAGGGGGCGGGCACAGGTGGGGCACACTCCCTCCTCGCCGGCCTTCACGATCCGCTGCCGCTGCTCCTTGAGCTCCTGATACTGCTCGAGCAGGCCCTGACGCTTGGTGTGGGCATCTTGGGCGTCACGCACCCAAACCGTTCGCTGTTCTTCCGCCTCGAGGGTTGCGGCCGTGAGACCAGCCCGGGTGGCATTCACCCGGTCGGTGGCCGCCGCGATCATCTCTGCCGGAGGTACGCGGGACGCCCGCTCATTGATGGAGAGGAGATGGCTACGAACCTCTTCCAACTGAGCTCGATAGCGTTTCCGAACGGCCTCGGATTCGGCCTGACGCTCCAGCACTGCGGCCTCTTCCCGAAGCACGGGTAAGGGTGTCAGGCGCTGGGCCAGCTCCTCGAGTTGGTCCCGCGCGGCGGCGAGCTCGCGCGCCTCCTGCTCCAACCACGCGGTGCGTTGCGCGGCCACAGTGGCTTGGTGATCTGCCACCCGGATCTCGGCCTCGAGGGCAAGAGCTGTTTCACGCAGCTGCTGGAACTGCTCCCAGCGGGGCCGGATCTCGGCGAGCCTCCGTTCGGCCGCCTCACTCGAGTGCTCCGCGGCAGACTCGCTGTTACGGGAGATGGTGAGTCGTTCCCGGGCGCTGCACTCGGCTCGATCCAGCTCCGCCAGGTCCGGGAGGTTTGCCCGCAGAGCATCCACCCGAGCGCGCAACGCGGAACGCTTTTCCTTGAGGCGGTCCTGCGCCGCCCGAAGCCGCTCGTAACCCAGCACGCGGGAGAGGAACTGCGCCCGCTCGGTGGCACTCATGGCCGCCATCACCGCGAGCTCTTTCTGACCGGTAAAGTAGGTGTTGAAGAACTCGTCCCGGCTCATGCCGAGGAGCCGAGTGACTCGCTCGGTGACGGCCGCGAGGCTGTTGGCCACTGCAACCGGGTGGCCGTCCTGATACAGTTCCGCCTGGTTTAGTGAACGAATGATGCGGTACTGGTGATGGCCCAGGGTGAAGTCCACTTCGACCTCGACCCGGGCCCGGGATGGAGCGCCTCGCCTGCGGAGGGTTTCCCGATTGCCTCTGGCTGCGGGCATGCCGTACATTGCCCACGCGATGGCTTCGAGAATGGTCGTCTTCCCGGCGCCGTTGGGTCCCACGATTCCGGTCAGCCCTGCCCCGAACTCGATCTCCGTGTTCTCGTGCTGGCGGAAGTTCACCAGGTGGATCCGATCGATCTGCATCAGCCCCCTGCCAGGTCCCGTTCCACGGCGTCCATGAGCTCCCGCCCGAGTCGCACAAATTCCTTACGGTCGAGCTCGGCCGGCAATGGTCGCGTGCTCAAATACGAGCTCACCAATTCCGGCAGCGTTTGCCGCCGACTCGGCGCACCCACCCCCACTGTCCGCTGGATCTCCGGACGCCGAATGTCGAGGTGAAAGTGCAGCGCCTCAGCCTTGTACCCCCGGATCGAGGCGTGATTCAACTCGCGCGCTACGTGTCGAGGCACATCGTACACCCGGAGCCGTACGATCTTTTCCGCAATACCGCCGGGTACTGCGGCAACTCGTTCTGCAATGAGCCGGTCCACCGCGGTAGCCGACAGACCTTCGGCTCGCACCGGCTCGAGGTCAAGAATGTCACGCGCTCGGGGAACCGGCTGAGGTGTTACCCTCCCGGTATCGAGATCAGCGAGCAGCCACCCCTTTCCTGGCGAGCCATGTTGCTCCTCCTCGATCAGCTCACCCCACAAGTTGGGACTGACGTACTCCAGCGCGCCGGCGTACCAGGCATGACCGGCCACCCGGTGCTGTACGTGATAGTGGCCGAGGGCAACGTAGGTCCAATCGTCGGGACCAAATTCGTTCAGGCTGATGAGGGCCCCGCCGTAATCCGCGGCGCTGCGCTCGGGAAACATCCCTTCGATCTCACCATGCAAGACCAGAACCTGGTACTTCTCAGTTCCCTCGGGGCGCAGCGCCGTACGCTCGGTACCCACCAAGGCCTGGTGGGGCACCGCCGAGATGCTGAGGTCGAGAGGGGCGTAAACCAGCCGGCGAGCCTCCTCGGCCGCGACCTCGATGCCGAGCTCCTCGAAGAGGCGCAGAATCGTGCCGGTCTCGACCGAACGGGGGGTATCGTGGTTGCCTGCGATGATCACGATGGGTGCCTGGGGCAGGGCCTCCCGCAGCCGCTGAAACTGACGGAAGGCAAAGACGATGGCAGCGTTGGTGGGACGCACGGAATGAAACAGGTCACCCGCGACCACCACAACATCCGGTGTGGCGGCAATAACCCCATCGATGGCGGTACGGAAGGCACGGGCAACGTCAGCCTCTCGCTGGTTGATGCCTCCGGATGTCTGGCGGTGGTATTGCCGGATTCCGAGGTGAGGATCCGCGATATGGGCGAGTCTCACGCTCGCCTCAGCGACCGTACGGGTCGTCAGCCTGGCTGAGCGCGGGTATCCCGCGCCGCGGGGAGACGGCCTCGCTCGTCATTCTTCGACCGAGACAGGCGGCAAAGTAGGCGTAGACATCAGCGGGACGTTCCCGCCGGGTAGCAGCCAGCGCGCGACGCACATCTTCCTCCCGCCGGCCGTCGATCAGAGCCCGAACCATCTCACCGGAAATTCGGCGATCGAACTGGCGCAGGTGCCGGACTACCGCATCGGTGAACGGCAATTCCGCCGCCGGGGGGAACCGCTCGATACCCTCTCGGCTGTTCAGAACCGCCGGGCGGGGAAACTTCACGAAGATTGGCTGAGTAAAGTGCGGATGCCGAAGCATCAACTCGCCCTTGGGCAGAGTAGCCAGCTTGATCTTGGTTGCGGGAGAGATCGTGGCGTACCCTCCGGTGGCGAGCTCGTCCATATCCATTCGGCCGTAAATGCCGGTGCCGGCATTCCCGACCACGCGGCGTTGCACCTGAGACCGGAACTGCTGGGCCGAGAAAAGCACCAGACCCAGATAGCGGCCTCGCTCTGAGAGATCGAGAAGCATCTTCCGGACGTACGTATCGGGACCGTCGGCCGGCGCATACTTGTTGAGCTCATCCACGAACACGATGACGTGATCAACGCCGAGGTCCCGGCGTTCGAGATGCTCCCTCAGCTTCGAGACTACACGAGCAAAGACCAGGTCTTGCGCCAACGGGTCGAGCCCAGCCACATCGATCACGTGCACGCTGCGGTCAGCAAAGCTCCCCCAAGGAAGATCGTTGGCCAAGCCGTCGTCGGTGACCAGCCCCTTCGAGCGGGTGCTGATGTTGCTCAGTCGGTTCCGTACCTTTCGAATGGTGGCCACGTGATGAGTCTTCCAGACCTCGCCGCCCTTCCCCATGGCCTCCATGAAATCGAAAATGCGGCGGAAGAAGTCCTCCAGATCCGCAAAGCTTTGAACCAGAAACGGCTTGGTCCGCAGAGTCTCATCCAAATACTCGCGTCCTACTACCCGCTCGGCCAGGAAGTCGATGAATGCATCGGCCTTCGCATCGATGTCATCACGATTGAGAACCACCTCGGCGTAATCCAGGACCTCTCGGAGTCCCCATACCAGCGGTTCCGTGTTAGCCGATAGTGACTCGTGAGTGCGCAGCGTGTTGAGATTTACTCCGTCCGGCTTCAGCGGAGCGTAGTAGCGGACGTTCTGGAAGGGGGCGGGGGTGAGACCGAGCCGCTGGTACTGGCGCAGGTCCTCGACACTCAGAGTGCCGGGTTGGTCGAGGAAGCAGAGGTCGGGTCCTTTGACGTTGAAGCAGACTGCAGCAACCGTTCCCTTGTGCGCGGGAAAGGTCTGGAAGATGCTCCCCAGCAGGAACTCGACCGCACTGGTCTTGGTAGCCAGGCCGGATACACCCGTAATATTGAGGTGAGCGGCTTCAGGCCCCAAGAGGAAATCGCAGTCCAGGTAGACCGGAGCCTCGAGACCTCCTGCGGCGTAGAGTCCCACCGGTATGCCGGTAGCGCGCTCATGCCCGGTATACCCGTCCATCCGCAAGGCGAGAATGACGTCGGTATCGGAGGCCAGCCAGACCGAACCAAGGGGTACGGGCTGAAGCGGCTCTTCGGGCACCTGCCGGAGCACCGCCGCCGAGTACAGCCGGATCTCTGCTCGTGCGGTCGGCTCCGTCCCGGCGAGCTGGGGATCGCCATCGGCGCCGATGACGGCGTGCAACGGCGACACTAGGTCACAGTAGGCAAAGCCGTCGGTGACGACCGCGTACACCACCCGCGCGTTCTCCTCCACTCGGACAAGGGAGCCTATACCGATCGGAGACTCGCGGGCGGTCCAGAAGTGGAACTGGTGAGGGGTGGATGGCTTGAGCTCGGTCGCAACGACGCGCCCGATGGGACCTGCTTCAGGAGGCATGGGAGAAATAAAGCGTAAACGGTGAACGGTGAACAGTGAACTTACTGTTCACGCTGTTCTGGACCTCAGATACTGCTCCACGCTGTGGATCCCATAGAGCAGACGGTCCCACCGACGATCCGGGGCACTCACCGGCGTTCGTTCGGCCAGGATCCACCGAGAGATGGCGTCCGCGCTCTGGGTTGAGCCATGGGCCGGAGCCACCTCGATCCGGACTAATCCATGAAGGAGATCTTTCCCCTCCCAGGGCCACAAGCGGAGCGCCCACGCCCGGACTGGTGCCAGGGCTCTCGTATGGGGTTCGTAGATGGACGACCGGTAGCCTGCCGGCAAACGCAGATACCGCTCGAGATCCTGGCCGTCGAATGGGAGTATTGAATGGCTCTTCGAGACCCCCACTACTCGAGGATCGCCGGCCCAGCACGGGCTCTCGGACAATGCGCCATCCACCACGAGCCAGGCGTCGCTTCGGGACCGGTAGCGATAGCCAACATCGAGCACGAGAGCTCCGCGGGCTCGGTCCAGTGCCTGGATGGCATGCACCAGGTCTCGTATCGGGTGCGGTGCTTCCTCGCTCTCCAGTGGTACCCGATGGAAGTCGGCGAGCGTCTCGCCGGCGGCATCAAGCGCGCCCGGCCGAGCCAAAACGACTCTCCGGCGGTCCTCCAGGACGGTGTGAAGTCTACGATCGCGGCGCTCCCGCACCGCCGCCGCGATTTCTGCCACCACGATCGGCGACGCGCCAGCGTAGGCAATGACCTCGGAGCGTTGGACTCCGTCAAGAAATGCGATAGGCTCGGGCGGAGCCTGGACCGGCCCGACCGGAATGCTTTGCAGACTGATCCCCTCCACTAATCTGGCCAGCTGGATGGAGGCCTTCTCCATGCGGCTGCCGCCGGCGTCTGGAATCATACTGGCGACCGTCAAGCCGCGGCCCGCCAACGCGCTCCGGATGGAATTCAGGTTCACCAGGACCTCCATGATCTGCTCCGAAGGCTCGAAAGACTCGGGGAGACCACGAGTCGCCCGCAGTTCTGCGCAATCGCGGCCGAATCATTGATTTCGTGAGCACCATCACTGACAGGTAAGTACGGCCCCGGGCATCCTGCAAACGTACTTACCCGACGCCGCAATACGGTGTAAGTCGTCGGGTGCAATGCCCAGCTGAACGGTTTCTCGATGAAGGTGCTGGTGACGGGCGGTGCGGGCTTCATCGGTTCGCACTTATGTGAGCGCTTGATTTCCGAAGGACACGAAGTCGTCTGCCTGGACAACTTCTTTACGGGCCGCCGGGACAACATCCGTCACCTGCTCGACTGCGCACGTTTCGAGCTCCTCCGACACGACGTGTGCGAGCCCCTGCTGCTCGAGGTAGACCAGATCTACAATCTGGCCTGTCCCGCCTCGCCAGTACACTACCAGTACAATCCCATCAAGACAGTTAAGTCCAATGTGATGGGAACCTTGAACATGCTGGTGCTGGCTCGGCGCGTGGGTGCGCGCATTCTGCAGGCATCCACCTCCGAAGTCTACGGCGAGCCCTACGTGCATCCCCAGCATGAGGGCTATTGGGGAAATGTGAATCCGATCGGCCTCCGATCTTGCTACGACGAAGGAAAGCGGGTGGCCGAGACGCTCATGATGGATTATCACCGGCAGAACAAGGTCGACACCAGAATAGCGCGAATCTTCAACACCTATGGACCGCGCATGGCTGAGTCCGATGGGCGGGTGGTGTCGAACTTTATCGTCCAAGCGTTGCGGGGGCAGCCGTTGACTCTCTATGGCGACGGCAGCCAGACCCGCTCCTTCTGCTATGTCGACGATCTGGTCGAAGGATTGATCCGGCTCATGCATGCGGACGGGCTGCACGATCCGGTCAATCTGGGCAATCCGGGCGAGTTCTCCATTCGCCAGCTTGCCGAGGCCATAGCCGGGCTGTGCCATGCAGAGCTCCTCATCCAATATCACCCCCTACCCCAAGATGATCCTACGCAGCGATGTCCCGATATCGCCCGGGCCGGAGAGCTGCTCGGCTGGCAACCGACGGTGGCCCTGCGTGATGGGCTGGAGCGTACAGTGCCGTATTTCTCCGAAAGGCTGAAACGCTGCTCCGCCCACCACGCCAAGCACAATGGCCGGCTGGTGCCAGCAGGAGACATCCCGTTTGTCGAGCGCCGGAGAGCTTACAGCGAAGCAGCGCACTGGACGGATCGGCATCGATCCTGATGTCGAGAGCAAGCGGGACTTTTGAGCAGCCCGCGCACCCATGGGAGACGGATGGATGAAAGAGCATATCCTGATCACAGGCGGAGCCGGCTTCATCGGATCTCATCTTGCCGATGCCCTCCTAGCCCGTGGTCATCGGGTCCGGGCGCTGGACAACCTCTCACCACAGGTCCACGGCGAGGATATCCACCGGCCGGGCTACCTGGATCCTGCAGTCGAACTGATCAACGGGGACGTGCGGGACCCCGATGCCGTTCGCCGGGCTCTCAAGGGAGTGGACGTCGTTTACCATCTCGCTGCGGCCGTAGGCGTCGGCCAAAGCATGTACGAGATTGCCCAATACACCGCAGTGAACAGTCTGGGCACGGCAGTACTGCTCGAAGCGCTCGCTTCCCAACCAGTGGCGCGCTTGGTCGTCGCGTCGAGCATGAGCCTGTACGGCGAGGGGCTGTACCGCGCTCCGGACGGGGCGATCTGCACGGGGGAGGAGCGGAGCCTGGCGCAGCTTCGCGCCGGTGACTGGGAGGTACGAAATGCCCGGGGCGAGGTGCTCACGCCAGTGCCTACGCCGGAGAGCAAGCTTCCATCGCTCGCGTCCGTCTATGCGCTGTCCAAGTTCGACCAGGAGCGCTTGTGCCTGCTCATCGGTCGAGCGTATGGCATCGCGACAACGGCACTCCGGTTCTTCAACGTCTTCGGCACCCGACAGGCGTTGTCGAATCCGTACACCGGTGTGCTGGCCATCTTCGCCTCCCGGCTACTCAACGACAAGCCACCCACGGTGTTCGAAGATGGTCGCCAACGCCGCGACTTCGTCAGCGTGTACGATGTCGCCCGGGCCTGCTGCCTGGTGCTGGAGCATCCCCGATCGGCTCAGGGGGTGTTCAATGTGGGCAGCGGACGCTCGTATAGCATTTCCGAGATCGCAGCGCGGCTTGCCCGGGTAATGGGCAAGGAATACATCGAGTCTGAGTTGACCGGAAAATACCGGGTAGGAGACATCAGGCACTGCTTTGCCGACATCGCACTGGCCAGGTCGGCCCTGGGTTACGAGCCGCGGGTGAGGCTCGAAGAAGGTCTGGAGGAGCTTGCCATCTGGCTCGAAGGTCAGGTCGCCACCGACCGGGTGGAGCAGGCCAGCGCCGAACTGGCCGCTCGGGGGCTGACCGTATGAGTCCGAGGAACATTGGCCGCATCTTCCGCCGCCGGGTGTTGATCACCGGCGGTTCAGGCTTCGTCGGCACCAACCTGGCCCACCGTCTGCTCAGCGCCGGCCAGCCGGTGCTGTTGTTCGACAGCCTGGCCCGGCCCGGTGTGGAGCAGAATCTCCGCTGGCTGCGCCATACCCATGGGGATCTCGTGGAAATCATGATCGCCGATGTGAGGGATGTTCCGGCAGTTCGGCGCGCCGTACAGCAGGCATCGCAGGTGTACCACTTCGCCGCTCAAGTGGCTGTTACCACCAGTCTCACCGATCCTGTGGAAGACTTCGAGGTGAACGCCCGCGGCACCCTGAATATCCTGGAGGCGATCCGCGAGCAGATCAGCCCGCCTCCAATCCTCTTTACATCGACAAATAAGGTGTACGGCGCTCTGGAAGATGTAGGGTTGCGTCGGCGGAACCTTCGCTACGAGCCAACCGATCCGTCGCTCCGGCAGACCGGCGTGGATGAGAGTCGGCCACTCGACTTCCACAGCCCCTATGGCTGCTCAAAGGGAACAGCCGATCAGTACGTGCTCGATTATGCGCGAAGCTATGGCCTGCCGGCCATGGTGTTCCGGATGAGCTGCATCTACGGCGCCCATCAGTTCGGCACCGAGGACCAGGGGTGGGTGGCTCACTTCCTCATGCGGGCACTGGAACGGCAGCCCATCACCCTGCACGGAGATGGTCGGCAGGTACGTGACATTCTCTCAGTCGATGATCTGGTCGACGCGTTCCTGTTGGCTCAGCAGTGCATGGCCACCGAGTGCGGGCAGGCCTTCAACATCGGCGGCGGCCCCGGAAACACACTCAGCTTGCTGGAGCTGCTCGATCTGATCGCCGAGTTGCTGGGCCACAAACCCGATTTCCAGTTCGAGGCTTGGCGGACTGGCGATCAACGCTACTACGTCTCCGACACCGCGAAATTCCAGCGCGCGACCGGCTGGAAGCCACGGCTCACAGTGCAGGAGGGACTCGACCGCCTACTTGAATGGTTGCTTGACTCACGATCAAAGGAAGCCGTGATCGCCTCGATCGGAGGAGCCCGGTCTTCGGCACGGCGGGCGGCTGGTGCCGAACGGTAACGTCGCTGCTCCGGCGAGAAGCGTCACCCGGACGATGCGCGCCGCCGTCATCGCCGGCCCGCGGCAGAGTGAGATCGAGCACCTCATAGTGCCTGAGCCGGGCCCCGGCGAGGTTCGGGTGCGATTAGAAGGGTGCGGTGTGTGTGGGTCCAGTCTCCCGCTGTGGGAAGGCAGGTCCTGGTTTCAATATCCGACAGAGCCGGGTATCCCTGGTCATGAGGGCTGGGGTGTGGTGGATGCCGTCGGTGCCAGGGTCACCGGCCTGACACCCGGCGACCGGGTGGCCGCGCTCTCCTACCGGGCGTACGCGGAATACGACATCGCCCCGGCCGAATCCATCGTACCTCTCCCGGCCAATCTGGATGGAACCTTCTTCCCGGGAGAGCCGCTCGGCTGCGCGGTAAACATCTTCCGCCGTTCTGACATTCAACCAGGTCAGACAGTGGTGATCATCGGCATTGGGTTCCTTGGGGCCATACTCACCCGACTGGCGAGCCGAGCCGGAGCCCGGGTTATCGCCATTTCTCGGCGTTCCTTTGCGCTGGACCTGGCCCGGGAGCTTGGAGCCGACATCGTTATGACTCTGGACGACCACCACAAGATCGTCGGCCAGGTGCAGCAGCTGACGGAAGGCCAGGGGGCCGAGCGGGTCATCGAGGCCGTGGGAGCCCAGTGGCCGCTCGACCTGGCGACGGATCTGACCCGGGTGCGGGGCCGGCTGGTCATTGCAGGGTACCACCAGGACGGTCCCCGTCAGGTGAACATGCAGCTGTGGAACTGGCGCGGGCTCGACGTGATCAATGCCCATGAGCGCGATCCGCAGATCTACGTGGAAGGGATACGTGGCGCGGTCGAGGCTGTGTCCAGCGGCATTCTGGATCCGACCCTCCTCTATACTCACACCTTTCCTCTCCACCAGCTGGATGACGCCTTCGAGATCATGCGCGAACGGCCGGATGGCTTTCTCAAGGCCCTGGTGCTCACATGAAACCTCGCCTCGGATTTCTCGGCGTCGGCTGGATCGGTCGCCATCGTTTGAAGGCTGTGGTCGGCAGCGGAGTGGCCGATGTTGTGGCTGTGGCGGACACAATTCCGGAGAACGCCACGGCTGCCGCACAGCTGGTTCCCACCTCAATCGCCGCTTCCATGGATGAGCTCCTCGAAGCCGAGCTGGACGGGCTGGTCATCGCGACCCCGAGCGCGCTCCACGCCGAACAAGCGATAGCCGCGCTGGAGCATCGCATCGCCGTGTTTTGCCAGAAGCCACTTGCCCGCACCGCAGGTGAAACCGGGCGCGTGGTCGAGGCGGCCCGACAGGCCGATCGTCTGCTGGCAGTGGACCTGTCATACCGTTGCGTCGAAGGCGCCCGCCGTATCCGAGGGCTGATTCGTGCAGGAGAGCTCGGCTCGGTGTACGCGGTCGATCTGGTCTTTCACAACGCGTACGGTCCCGATAAGGACTGGTTCTACAATCCGGAGCTTTCGGGAGGCGGGTGTGTAATCGATCTCGGCAGCCATTTGGTAGATCTCGCCCTCTGGATCCTGGAGCCGACAACCGTGACTGGGGTGTCGAGCCACCTGTTCGCCAAGGGTGAGCCGCTGGGGAATCGCCGCGATCTCGTCGAGGATTTTGCCCTGGCCGAGCTGCAGCTGGACCGGCGTACAATCGTGCGTCTCGCCTGCTCCTGGAACCTGCCCGCCGGCCGCGATGCCGTCATCGAAGCGTCGTTCATAGGCACCGGTGGTGGCGCGAAGCTCAGCAACGTCGGCGGATCGTTTTACGACTTCACTGCCGAGAGGTTTCGAGGCACCACAAGCGAACGTCTGTGCGCTCCTCCTGATGCCTGGGGCGGCCGGGCAATCGTGGAGTGGGCTACGCAGCTGGCTTCCGGTGCCAGCTTCGATCCGCGGGTAGAACGCTTGACGGAGGTTGCCCAAGTGCTGGACGCA
>JAICPP010000022.1 GCA_025929805.1 Gemmatimonadales bacterium
CGCTGGGAACACACCTGGTGCCCAGGATGCAATTCGCTCCTGATCGAGCGCTTCGGCTACCACATCCTGAGTAACCGTATTGGAACATCCGGAACGTGCCCCGACTGCGGCGCCCCGGTTCCTGGCATTTTCCTGAATCCGCGAGGCCCGAGCGAGCCGTCGCGGGGGCATGGGCGAATCAGGACTGTTGTACTGGGGCGGTAGGTACTGCGGTGGTACCCAGCACCACCCTGGCATCCACGTGGGCGGTAGCGGCGGTATGGCGGTACGGCGGTACCCCGGCACAAGGTGTAATTCGGGAACGCTCTTACCGCTGCTACCGACATCCCGCCGTCCCGCCGTTCCTACCGCAGTGACGCCCGTCATGGTGACTATGTAGGCACCCTCCGCACAATGCGCGTATATCAGTAGTGAACGCTTCCGGTTAGAAGCAGATCTTCTTCCCATCGGAGCCCATGTCCAGCTCGGTACGCCGCTGGGGTCGTCCTCTCGCCATCATCGGCACCAGCCTCCTGACGCTGGTAGTCACCGTTCTTGCTCTGCTGCAGTTCCCGCCGGTCGCCACCTGGGTCATGCGTCGGCTTGTCACTGTGGTGCCGCTCAACCCCGGCTACGAGCTGGAGGTCGGCAGCGTGAGCGGTGACTGGCTCCATCGTCTCGCGCTGGACGACGTGCGATTGATCCGGAACAATCGGGAGCTCGCCCGGGTCGAACGGCTCGAAGCAGGCTACGACCTGCGGCAACTCCGCGGGGCGGAGACCCGGCTTCGGGAGTTGAAGGTGGATGGCGCGCAGGCAGTAGCTCGCCGAGAGGGCGACGGCTGGGACCTGGCCAACGCACTGAGACGCTCGGCGGATACGACCGGTGGTGGCGGCAGCTTCAGGATCGAGCGGCTGGAGCTTCGCGATGTCCAGCTGGCGGCGGAGCTGAGGCCTGACTCCGCACTCAGGGTGCGCGGGCTGAGCCTGCGCGCCCGCAATCTCATGGTGGGAGAGCAGGTGCTCGTCAACCTGAACCAGCTCAGTGCCGCAGTCGCAGCCCCAGGCAGTGCCCAGTGGTTCGCGGTGGCAACCCAGGGCGCAGTCACAGCCGACGAGTTTCGCTTCGATCCCATTCGGATCCAGACCGAGCAGAGCCGCATCGTCGGACGGGCCGTGCTGCCGCGTGACCTCAATAACCCTCGCCAAGTGGACCGGCTCGATCTTCGCTTCCAGGCGACCCCGCTCGCACTGGCCGATCTGGCGGCGGTGGTTCCCTCGGTCACACCAGTAGGAGACCTCCGGGTGGAGGCGAGCGCCGAGGGTAGCGGAAACGGGTTGGTGACGGCGCGAATGGGGGCACGCCTGGATGAGGCGTTGCTCAGCGTGAATGCTATCGCTCCGCTCCCCAACAGAGGAGTCGACTACCGGGTGCGCGCGCAGATGCGCCGGCTCGATCCAGCTCGGCTCTACCGCGCCGCACCGTCAGGCAGTCTCAACGGCACCGTCGAAATGGCGCTGCATGGAGAATCGCTCGAGACTGCCGATGGACGGTTTGCTCTCCGACTGACGCCTTCCCGGCTGGCCGGAAACGCGGTCAAGCGGCTGTCGCTCCGCGCCGACCTCCGCGGCGGCAGCGCGGGATTGGTGCTGAGAGGGTCCCTCGAGCGGGGAACGCTCAGCGCAGCCGGCCAGGTCCGCCCCTTCGATTCGATTCCCCAATTCCGTCTCCGCGGCACCACGACAGGTCTTCCGGGCACCGATGCCATCGCCCGCGCGCTGGCCGGCGACTCGGGCTGGCCATCGCTGAACATCCGCTTTCAACTGGCCGGGGCAGGGCGCGCCACCGAAGAAACCCGCCTCACCGGCAACGTGATACTTGCTGCGCTGCGGCAGAATGGCGATCGAGTCCCGCTGGGCAACGCCAGAATAACCCTTTCGAGAGGTCGGCTCGATGCCCGTCCCGAGCTGCTGGTCGGCGACGGCAGGATTACCGCCCACGTAATCGCCCGAATGGGCGATCCACTCACCTACGAGGTGCGCCGCGGGACGATCGTAGGAGTGAATCTCGTCCAGCTGTCCCAAGACTCCAGCTTGGCCCCCCTCTCGGGGCGCTTCTCCCTCAAAGGCCGAGGTGTCTCGCCCTCGGAAGTGGTCGCGTCCGGCCGCTTCGAGCTGGATACAGTGCGCTACGACTCGCATCAGGCTGAGCAGCTCGTAGGCCAGGCGCGGCTCGCCCATCGCCGCGCCAGCCTGGAGCTCGACGCGAGGCTTCAGGGTGGACGCCTCGCGATCGAGGTGGACGGCCGCCCCTTGGACCGTTCCAAGACCTTTCGTGTACGCAGTGCTCGGCTCGACCGGGCTGACCTAGGCAGTCTCCTCGGCAGGCCGGACCTGGCGGGTCCGGTCACCCTGCATGCGAGCGCGACCGGCCGCTGGCGCGGGAAGCTCCGCTCAATGTGGGGGCAGGTGCTCGTGGCGCCCTCCCGCCTGGGGCGGATCGAGGTCGGCGCCGGATCAGTCGATTTCGTGCTCAGCGGAGAGCGACTCACCTATGACGGTTCGCTCCGGACCAACGGAGGCGCGCTGGCGCTTGCCGGCGAAGGACGCCCATTCGGCGACGTCGCCTCATTCGTGGTTCGACGCGGCCGCGCCGACTCGATCGATGTCGGAACTCTCCTGGGCCGTTCCGACCTCAGCACCAGCATCAATGCGCGGTTCAGCGGCGCTCTGGCGGGAGCCTCCCCGGAGAGCACCCGGGCCGACCTGTCGCTCCAGCTGCTCCCCTCGCGTGTCAATCGCGCCCTGGTTCAGGGCGGCCGAGTAGCGTTGCAGCTCGATCAGGGCACGCTTCAGGGTGACCTGCGCCTGGAGGGAAGAGATGGTGCACTTGCAGCCAAACTGTCGGGGAGCACCAGCAAAGCCATGCAGCTTCGCACTGCCGGCACCCTCCGGCTCGAGCGCCTGGCCCGCTGGACCGGCAGGCCCAACGCCGACGGCCGCCTCGAATCAAGGTTTGATCTGGTAGCTGCCGGCGACAGCCTGGGTCTCGTCTCTGTGGGCGGAACCGTCGATGCAATCGGCGGCGTCGGGGACGTCCGGCTCCACGCGTTGCATGTCGCGCTTCGACCTGAAGCCGGAGCGATCCAGGTCGACACCCTCTTCATTCGATCCAACGCGGCCGCACTCGATGGGCAGGGCCGAGTGGCGCTGCGAGAGAATGCTGGATCGGACACGCTACGGATCAGCGGCATCACCTACGATGTCACGCCGGTGGCGGCGCTCGCCGGGGTCGACTCGATCTCCCTGGACTCGGCTCGGGTGGCGCTGACCATGAGCGGACCGGCCTGGCGCTGGCGACTGAACGCCGAGGGCCAGGTCAATGGTCTCCTGGCTGGCGGGAACCTCGCCGAGCGCGCCACCCTCCGCGCCACTGCTGCTCTCGACAGCACCCGCCTCTCGCAGCTCAGAGGTGAGCTTCGGGTGACCGACGCGGCGTACGGGAAGGTGAGAATTCCGGAGGGCCGGCTCTCACTGCGCTATGACTCGCTGCTTACCGCGGACATGGACGTCGCTGTGGGTGACAGCGTACGACTTGGGGCAGCCCTTCGAGGCTCGGTAGGCGACACGATCCGGGCGCGCCTCGAGCGCCTAGACATCCTCGAGGGTGGCCGTGACTGGGCGTTGGAGCAGCCTGCCGAATTACAGCTGCGTCCCGAGCTGTCGGTGGATGGCCTGGCGCTGCGGGCGGGGCAGCGCCGCGTCATCCTGGATGGGGTGTTGAATCTCCGGAACACGAGCGACATCGCGCTTCGGGTCACCAACGTGGATCTGGAGGTCCTTCGTGCCGCTGGTTTGGCGCCGATCGGCGGCCGGCTGGACGGATGGCTGCGACTGGCCGGTCCAGCTGCCGCCCCCACCCTCGAGGGCAGCATCGGGCTCGGCATCCGGCGCAAGGACGGAAACGAGATCGGGCGGCTCCGGACCGATCTGGACTGGACCCACGAAGCGCTCCGTATCGACGCGACGGCGGTGTCTCGAGAAGGTGGCCGGCTGACTCTGAACGGCATGATACCATGGCGGCTGGTCCTCACGCCTGCCGATAGTGGGGTCGGAGTGGGGGCCGCACGCGGCACGGGTGACACCCTCGCACTGGCACTTCGGGCCGACAGCTTCGACCTCCGCGTTTTCGATCCGCTACTGCCTCCGAAGAGCGCACGCGATCTCGAGGGTCTGTTGGTAATGGATGCGCGTGTCGGCGGGACACCCGAAGCTCCCCGGGCGAATGGCACCATGCAGGTCACTCGAGCGGCGCTCACCGTGCCGGCGATAGACGTGAGCTATGAGCGGGGCGAGCTGGTGGGTCAGATGACTGGCGATGAGCTTCGGATCGAGCGGCTCGAGCTGCGCACCGATGATGATGAGCGTCTCACGGCAACCGGCCGGGTCCGGCTGCGACCCCTTACCGACCCCGCTCTCGATCTCACAGCGGAGTTGACGGATTTCCGCATCTCGAATTCGCCGACGCTGCGGTCGGTGGCCTCGGGGCAGCTCAGACTCGAGGGTACCGCCCAGAAACCCTCCCTGTCTGGTAAGCTCACCCTGGGCCGGACGGACATTATCGTCGGGAAGAGCGACGCATCTCCGACCCTGGAGAAGGTGGAGCTTAGGCCGGAGGACCTACGGCAGGTTGCCCGCGACTTTGGGCCGGCCGTACTGGAACGGGCGGAGGAGAGCCCGGGTTTGACGGACCGCTTCCGGCTCGATCTCGATCTGCGACTGCCGCGACGAGTCTGGTTCCGGCGGAGGGAGAGCCCCACGGCAGACATCGAGCTCAGCGGCCGGATCCGGCTTCGGCAGGAGCCGAACCAACCGATGCAGTTTTTCGGTCGGGACGAGCCGGTGCCCGGTCGTGGCAGACTGAACGTTTATGGAGCCGAGTTCCGGCTCACCGGCGGGGAAATCATTCTCGCCGGGCCGGCTGATTCGACCAGGCTGGATGTAACCGCGCAGTATCGCGTGCCCACCGAAGGAGACGCGGAGGACGAAGGGGTGCTCATCGAGGTGGCGGCATCGGGCCCGGTAGACAGCCTCGCCCTCGAGTTCACCGGTGATCCGGAGATGAGCCAGGACGACGTGTTGTCGTATCTGGTCACCGGCAAGCCCGCCTCGGACAATCCCCTCGCCGAGCAGGCAACGGATGGGGAAAGCACGGGCGAGAGGGGTGCGGCAGTCGCACTCAGCAGGCTGACCCAGAGCCTGTCGAGCGCGGCGGAAGAGGGGTTGGGGCTCGATGTCTTCCAGGTCCGACAGGAGGGACTCCACGGGCTGACCTTGACCGCCGGCCGCTACATCGGGTCACGCATCTTCCTGAACCTTCACCTCCCGATCGAGTTCGGCGGTGAGGCAGAGCAGACGCCGGGCACGACCCTCGGACCGACTTTCGAACTGGAGTACCTGGCGGAGCGCTGGCTCCGCGCCAACGTTCGAGCCGGAAACGTCCCGCCGCGGTTTACGCTACGGAGTCGCTACGCGTACTGAACGACTGCGGATAGCGGTTGTCTTACTGGCCGGCGCGGCGCCTCCGCTCGGTGCGCAGGACGCACTCAGCCGGGTGGGTCCTCAGACCGAGGTGAAATCCATCGAGTTCCGCTTCGAGGGAAAGCAGACTCTCGAGGAGAAGGACCTGCGCGGGAAGATCGGACTCACGGCGCGCGGCAGCCTCGTCGGGCTCCGGCGCTTTTTCGGGTTCCTGCCCTTCGTGTCGCCCGTGGGCGTTCACCCCTTCGATCCGTTGGAGCTGCAGCGCGACGTAGTTCGGCTGCGTAACCACTACCAGCGATCGGGCTTCTTGAAGGCCGAGGTCAGCTACGACGTGCGCTACGATGCGGAGCCCGATCTGGTGGAGGTGGCCTATGTAATAAAGGAAGGACCACCCGTACTGGTGCGCTCACTTCGGTTCGCAGGTGACAGCGCTGGATTGAGCTTCCCTCCAGAGGTTGCTGCGGACTGGACCCAGTTCGTGCGCCGGCAAGAGCGAGGCGTCGAGCGCTTCAGCCAGGACCAGCAGCGAAACCTCGCCGACACGACGACGCGGTGGCTTCGGGACCACGGGTACCCGTTCGCGATGGCCCAACCCAGTGCATCGGTGGATACGGCCGCAGACCGGGCCGACGTAACGGTGCGGGTCCGTCCGGGAATGCGTGCGCGGATCAGAGAGATAGCGGTAACCGGCAACCGCGACATTCCGGCGCGCCATGTGACCAGGCAGCTGCCGGTAGAGCCGGGCGACTGGTACAACGCGGGTGAGCTCGAGAAGGGTCGCCGCCAACTGGTGCAGCTCGACCTGGTGCGACTCGCCCTGTTCGACGTACCGCGCACGAGCGCCGACGATACGAGTGTGGTCGTGCAGCTCGGGATCACCGAGAATCCTCCCCGTCTGGTCCGGGGAGAGGCCGGTCTGTCGTCCGGCGGCGGCCTTTCCGGCGAGGTGGATTGGACTCATCGTACCTTTCTGGGTGGATTGCGCACGTTCACGGCGACCGCTTCGGCCCAGACCGGCGCGCTTTCTTTCGAGACTCCACCTCAGCAGCTCTATCGCCTCTCGCTGACCCTATTCCAACCGTACGTGGGCGACCGGCGTCTCGCCCTGGCGGCCGGACCGTTCGTGGAGTACCGCGATGATCTGCGGGACCGCTCTCGAGCGGTGGGTGTGGAGACCTCGCTGGTGTACGCCGCGGGTCCGCTCCGATCCCTCACGCTGGGGTACTCACTCTCTCATCGCCGGATCCTGGACTACGGGTTCGGGGAGAATCTGGACCCGGTCGAGTATCTCCCGATCCTGGGGCTCGCTGACTCCACTGCAGCAGGCCGACTCGGTACCTTGCGAAACCGAAGTGCGATCAGCCTGCAGGGCAGCTACGGCCGTCTCGACCAGTTCGCCAACCCGCGGCGGGGTTACGTGCTGCGGCCCCGCATCGAGGTCACCACGCCGGGCGGATTCAATAGCGCGGAATACCTGCTGCTCGACATCGGTGGTACCGCATTCCTGCCGATCACCTCTACCATCGGCTTTACCCTGCGTGTGGGCGCAGGACGCATCTACCCCTTCGGCCGAAGCCTCGAGCAGGTCGACCAGGAATCTCCCTTTGTGTCCCTCCTTCGTTTAGGCGATGTCCCGTTCACCGCCGGAGGAACCCGCGACGTGCGCGGGTGGGGCAGCCAGCTGGTCGGCCCCAAACTCCCGGAAGTTCGCCGGGAGACCGAGGCTGGAG
The DNA here is from genome assembly GCA_025929805.1 of Gemmatimonadales bacterium. GTDB lineage: Bacteria > Gemmatimonadota > Gemmatimonadetes > Gemmatimonadales > GWC2-71-9 > CAVVWJ01. The sequence continues at coordinate 7,253 of JAICPP010000022.1, forward strand.
TGACCAACCTCATCGCGGAGCGATACGCTCCGGTCGGCGGACTCGCTCGGCTGCTGGGGAGCGCCGAGGTCCAGCTCCCACTGCCAGGTTTCAGTGACGCCTGGCAGACCTTCCTCTTTTTTGATAGCGGGCGGATCTGGACGCCTGACAACCGGTTTGCGCTCAACGCCGGCGAACTGGACCAGGACGAATACTTCGCATCGGTCGGCGCGGGCATCGGTTACGAGACGGTCGTCGGCGCGATTCAACTTGCGGTTGGATACAAGCTGAACCCCTCCGCGTTGGACGTGCGATCCCCGCAGGGCGTGCTCGAGGCGCTCGAGGAAGGGCGGCCACTCAGTTCCGTCCCCACGAAATCCCGCCGGCGGCTGCATCTGCACTTTGCCATCGGCTCGAGCTTCTAAGGTTCCGTCACGAATTGGGTTCCCCGCCGGTTCCGTACAGGGACTACCCCTTCATCTCTACCGGAGCCCACCATGCGACTCGACTCGCGACTCAAATGGCCCGCGGTTTTCGTTCCTCTCCTGCTCCTGCCGGCCTGTGACAAATCGCCAACACCTGCCGAACCAGCGGTGGACGCCAGGCAGGAGGTTGCCACTGCCGAGCTAAGTACCGCTCCAGCTCCCTTCGCCGAAGCTCAAGTGTTCTTCGAGCTCAACACCACCGATCACGATATGGGATTCCAAGTCTTCCTCGATGCCGAAGGATGGCAGCGGGCGAGTCTCTTCGATCCAGAGGGACGCCGGCTCTTCGGGATCCATGCCGATGGGCCCCTGGCGGAGATCGGGATCACCGAGCTTCGCTTCGAGAGCGAGGAGCCCTCGCCGGCCGAGGTGCGGTCCCGCTTCCCGGCTGGGCGCTACACGTTCAGGGGCGAAACTGTCGAGGGACAGAACTTGGTAAGTGAGGTGTCGCTCTCGCAGCGCATGCTCGAAGCTCCCAGCTTCACTCCCCGGAATGGCCAGCTCGTAGATAAGGAAAACACCGTGGTCCGCTGGAATGCGCCTGGCGCCGAGGAGGTCGAGGTGATCCTAGAGCAAGATGAGCTCGGGCACGTTCTCGATGTCACGATCTCTGCCTCGACCACCAGTCTGACGGTCCCGCGTCAGTTCCTGCGGCGGGGAAGAGAATACAAGATCGAGATACTTGCGATCGGGGAGAACGGGAATCGAACCATCGCGGAGAGCACCTTTCGAACCAGGCCATAGGCCAGGTAGGGTAGGGCTCAAGGCCCCCATCGGGCTGGAGAACCCCGCACGTCCACGTGCAGGAAAGGCCCGTGCGAACAGTTACCCCGGCAAAGGCCGAGCCCACCCTCGAACGGCTGATACCAGCTCTTCGGCGAGGGGCCTCGATGACGCCGGCGAGGGCTCGGGCATCGTCCACGTAGATGTCGGCCGCGTCGCCGTACACGTATCGCCTGTGCGGGTCTCGTTGCCGATCGACCGATTGTAGAAGGGCGTGCGATACCCGCTCATGACTCGGAAGGTCGTGGCGGAAATGCCCGCACTCCGAACCTCCTCCAACAGCATCTCCAGTTTGAGCAGCAGCCGCTCACGGAGGACCAGGTGGATCCGATATTCTGTTGTGGTACACGGTTCCTCTGGTGTTTCCGCTCCTAATCGTACTCGTCGCCGTTGTTTCTTTCCTTCCGTTTTTCCTGTTTCGGTCAAAGAGAAAGGAGGCCATCTGCGTCTTCGCAGTAGCAGCCATATACCTCGCGATCGGCAGCTTGTGCGTCTCTATAGGGTCGAAGGTTCGAATTCTGGGGTTGCCAGCCACCTGCGTAACCACCCCTGGCCGTCTCCGGTCCTGTCGCATATGATCTTTCGAATCCCCGCGTCGGCATTGTGCCTACGGGGGGTTCTCCGAGACGGGCCGGAGGGTCGAGCCCGTGCAGTGGGGGAGGCTCGAGTCCCGATAATGGCGAGGTTTCGTGCTGCAGTGAGAAAAGAGTCTGCTCTTAAGGGAAGCCCTAAGGGAGGTCGCGTCAAACGGCGTGATTCAGGGGAACGATCCCTGTCATCAACCAGTTCTGATCTCGGTGCTGCATCTTCGGGGTGAGAGCATGGATACCTCGCTCCGGTTGCTAAGTCTCTGGAACTCCAATCAGCGTAGATCTGCGAAGCGCCTGGATGCCGGGAATTGGAGTTGGAAACAGCTACGGTGCCGGACCGCCCCACCGATACGATACTTCGCGAGTTACCTCAGTTTCACCGTGATCAGCTTGGCCACAGGACTCCAGCGGGAGAACAGCAGTTGAGCACGACCCCCTGTGTACACTGCGGAGCCCAGCACGACCCGGGCGCGAGTCCGTGCCCCGAGCCCAGCCTGGTGGGGCGGATCCTCCCTGGCGGGCTCCGCGTCCGTGAGCGGCTGCGGGACAACCCCCTCGGATCTCTCTACCGCGCCGAGTACCCGAGCGGGCTCAAGGTCGCCGTCATGCTCCTGGGCTCCCCATCCGCCGACCCTGGTGCACTCGCTTTACTCCGGCAACGCTGCCGCGACGCGATCCAGATCCAGCATCCGAATGTCGCTGCGATCTATGAGCTGAGCGAGACTGACGATGGGTTGGTCTACATGGTGGCCGAGTTCCTCACGGGTGAGTTGCTGTCGGAGACTCTGGCCAGGCGCGGCGCTCTGCCGCTGGGCGAGGCCTTGGACCTCTGCCTGCAAGCCGCGGGTGGGCTGCAGGCTGCGCATGACCTCGGGTGGGTTCACGGGAGGCTGTCGCCGGAGACCATTCTGCTGACCCGTCCAGCCGGCGGCCGTCCACTGGTCAAGCTTATCGGTTTCAGCCCGGAGTTCCTCCAGCGCGAGGGGGATGCCGAGCCACCGATCGAGCAGGGTGCGAGTCTCGCGCATGCGAGTCCTGAGCGGATCGCCGGACACCCACCGGACCAACTGGGCGACGTGTACAGCCTGGGAGCGGTGCTCCATCACCTCCTCACCGGACTGCCACCCACTCTCCCCTTCACAGGCGGCACCGCTCCGGAGGCAATACGCACCGTGCTCGTCCGGGCGCTCGCCCCTTCGCCCGCGCAACGCTTTCAGACGGTGGCCGAGTTCGTGGCGGCACTCCTCCGCCCCGTCGAGCCGGTGCTCAACCAACCTCCCGAGCCCAGCAGGGCTGGTAGGCGCAAACTCCTCGGGAATCTGTGGCCCGAAGAACGGCTCGTTGCCGCCGTCCTCGTCGCGGTGCTCGGCGGCCTCTGGCTGCTCTGGGTCACGTACAAGCCCGGGCTCGACGCACCGAGCCGGCCTCGTCAGGAGCAGTCCGGGGCCGTAGCACGACTCGAGCCCGATTCCGCCTCCCCGTCGTCTGCATCATCGCCCCCGGCGCGTCTTCCTGCTGACTCGGCGCCTGCATCCCCGGTCCGGCGCGAGTCCATAAGTTCCCGGATTCCTGCCGCATCCGGCCCTCGCCCGGAGGTCTCCAGTGATCTGGCCGCAGACTCGCTGCTGGTGGATGTACGCTCGATCGACCCCACTATCCAGACGGATCTTCGCTATGCCACCGCGAACAACTTCACGGGTGCGCCGCTTCCCGGCTACGAGGCGCCGCGCGCGCTGCTCCGCCGGGAGGCGGCCGCCGCATTGGGCCGGGTGCAGGCTAGACTCCGCAGCGAGCGCCTGGGGCTCAGGGTCCTCGACGCGTACCGTCCGGTCAGGGCTTCGGAGGCGATGGTCGACTGGGCAGAGCGCACCGGGCGCCGCTCGCTGCTCGAGAAGGGCTATATCGCCGAGAGGAGCCGGCACAACCTGGGCGCGGCTGTGGATGTGACGCTGGTGGACCTGGTGACGGGAACCGAGGTCATAGAGACCACCGCCTTCGACAACTTCACCGGCACCGCTGACACGGCCAAAGCCAGCGCCCAGCCGCTGCGCTACCGACTGATCCTGGTCAAGACCATGGCATCGGAGGGGTTCAGGCCCTACGGGCAGGCGTGGTGGCATTTCAACTACCCGCTCGAAGGGGCGGTGCCCCTGGATCAGGTTATTCGGTAGTTCTTTCCGCACTCATCGCTTCCGCATAGCCGCGGGCGATATGTGACTCACACTTTGAGCCTTGCGCGATGGTGATTTCCTCGCGACCGGTAACTGTCTTGTTCCGAGCCGCTCGGACCGTGGGGCCATGCCTCGTCGCCCTGCTGGCCTCTGTCGCCTGCGGAGGGTCTGCCGACCGGGTTAGTGATGAGATCCGCAACATCACGTCGGCCGAGAGCCCGCCGGCATACCTCGAGGGGGCCCGCTGGAAGTTGGTCAGGCAGATCTACCAGGATCGACAGTACCGACCGCTCTGGGTGGGAAGCCGTCCAGTGCCGGAGAGAACCAAGGCCTTGATCGCAAACCTGTGTGATGCCGAACGGGAAGGACTTCGTCCCGCGGACTACCGGCTGAGCGAGCTCCGCCGCACTCTGGAGCGGTTGCGACCGAGCCTCGAGAAGCAGAGGCCCGAGGCCTTCGCCGTGCTCGATCTCGAGCTCACCAAACGGTTCCTCGACTACGGGGCTGATCTGCTGGCGGGCCGGCTCGATCCGAAGGTAGTCGCGAGCGAGTGGTACATCAGGGCGCGGCGCTCGAGCATCGAGGGCACGCTCCGGGGGGCCGTGCAGGCGGAAGAGTTCGAGGGCATGGTGGCCCCGCTCCGCCCACAGCTACCCGGGTATGCAGAACTGGTGAAAGGCCTTGCCGGCTACCGCAAGATCCTTGAGCAGGGCGGCTGGCCTCGGGTGCCGGGCGGTCGCAGACTCCGGGGTGGCGACCGGGGCGCCCGGGTAGCGGTGCTGCGTCGGCGACTCAGGATCACGGGCGACCTTCGGGGTCCGGCGGGGCGGAAACCAGTCTACAACCGCGCCGTCGCGAGAGCGGTAGCTCGTTTCCAGGCGCGCCATGGGATCCCGGTAGATGGGATTGTGGGCGCCGCGACGTTGGCCGCCCTGAACGTGCCGGTCCAGGTACGGATTCGGCAGATCCAGCTCAACCTGGAGCGCTATCGCTGGCTTCCCGCGGAGTTCGGGGGCCGGTACATCTACGTGAACCTTCCCGATTACAAGCTCTATGCCTACGACGCCGGCAAGCCGGTGCTCACGATGCGGGTCGTGGTGGGCGACGAGTACCAGAACGCTACTCCGGTGTTTGCGGACTCGATGACATTCGTGGTCTTCCGGCCGTACTGGCATGTGCCGCAGCGGATTTTTGTCCGGGAGATTCTCCCGAGAGTCAGAAAGAAGCGCTCCTACCTCGCCCGGAACCATTTCGAGGTGATCGATGCCAAACGCGAGTCACGGGTGCTGAACCCGCGTAGGATCAAGTGGTCCCGGGCGGGTATCAGCAAAGTTCGAGTGCGACAGAGAGGGGGAAGCCCCACGAACCCGCTCGGTTTGGTGAAGTTCATGTTTCCGAACCAGTTCGCCGTCTATCTGCATGACACACCCACCCGGAAATTGTTTAATCGGCCGGAGCGGACGCTGAGTCACGGCTGCGTGTGGGTGGAAAAGCCAGTGGAGCTGGCCGACTACGTGCTTGCCGGGCAGGACGACTGGGACGAGAAGAAGATCCGAGAGGCGATGCAGACGGCTCATTCAGCGGGCGAGGATGGAGACGCTGACCGCACGATCACACTGAAGCGGCCGCTGCCAGTCTACATCGTCTACTTCACCGCATTCGTCCGAAACGGCATCCTCAACTTTCGGCGCGATCCCTATGGCAAGGATCGCGAGGCGATTGCCAAACTGGGAAAGCTGAGCCCGAGCGACCCCCGGCTTTGCGAGGAGCTCCAGAAGCTTGTTGGAGGTTGAGGTGAGGGGGGCCGCCGGCAGGCGTGAAACCGTTGGTCTCACTACCCGCTGGATTTCACAATTGCTTTTCGCGGGCCGAAGAAGATCCACGGATGGCGTGACGCCGACCCGCGCTACGGGAGAGAAATACGGCGAGACCACCTTCGCCGACCCAGTGAACAAGAAGTACCCGATCGCCACATTCCGGTCGGAGAGCATCCATCCGGGGTCGCTCCCGCTGCCCCTCGCCGGTCGGCTGCTGTCCACCCGACCCGGCCGACGCCGCGCGGATTAGTGGTTCGCCGGTCCCAAGCACCGGTCGAGCCAATCGAGGATCTCCTTCCGGGAGGCATTCGCGGGCGCAACACCATGACCACCGTCCCAGAGCACGTGGCGCTTTTGATGAGGTGGCGTGCCCAGCATGCGAAACATTGGGACGTCCCGATTGTTCAGCAAACGATTTTACAATATGGATTTAGAAGAAAGGGCTCCGTGGGTCGGCTCACACCCTCTGCGCACACCAGCAGCGGCTGGAGACGCTATCTTGGGGCATGACCCTCCTGCAAGTTGATCGACTGGGCAACGCTCTCGCCGGTCGTTACACCATCGAGCGGGAGCTCGGACGCGGCGGGATGGCAACGGTCTACCTGGCGCGCGACCTCAAGCACAGCCGGGAGGTGGCGCTCAAGGTGCTCCGGCCCGAGCTGGGGTCGATGCTGGGCCCCGACCGCTTCAGCCGAGAGATCCAGGTGGCTGCTGCGCTCAACCATCCGCACATCCTGCCGCTCTATGACAGCGGGGCAGCGGGGGAGGAGGGCAGCGGGGCCGGTCAGCTGCTGTGGTTCACCATGCCCTTCGTTCGGGGCGAGTCGCTCCGGCAGAAGTCCAACCGGGAGCGGCAGCTTCCGATCGAAGACGCGCTGTCCATCGTGCGCCAGGTTGCCTCCGCGCTGCAGCACGCCCACAACCATGGACTGATCCACCGCGACATCAAGCCCGAGAACATTCTGCTCCATGAAGGCGAGGCGATGGTGGCGGATTTCGGGATTGCGTTGGTGCTCAGCGGGGAAGCAGGGAAGCAGGGAGGCGGCGGGGTAGAGGACCGACTTACCGGGACGGGGATCTCGCTCGGCACACCGCAGTACATGAGCCCCGAACAGGCCTCCGCCGACCGGACGGTGGATGCCAGGAGTGACGTGTACAGCCTGGCTTGTGTGCTGTACGAGCTGCTGGCGGGTGAGCCGCCCTATACCGGTCCCACGGCGCAGGCGGTGATTGCAAAGCGATTCACCGACCCGGTGCCCGGGGTACGGAGGCTCCGGCCCACGGTCCCTGAGGCGGTGGCGCAGGCGCTCACCAGAGCACTGGCGCTGTCTCCCGCGGACCGGTTCGACTCCGCAGCGGAATTTGCGAAAGCCCTCACCCCGCCGTTCGCGGCAGCTCCCCGGAGCCGGTCGGTCGCCGTTCTCCCGTTCCTCAACCTGAGCGCCGATCCGGAGAACGACTTCTTCGCCGACGGCATCACCGAGGACGTGATCGCGCAGCTCTCCAAGATCCGTTCTCTGAAGGTTATCTCCCGCACGTCGGTGATGCAGTACAAGAAGCGGGAGCAGAGCCTCCGGGAGATCGGGGCCAGCCTTCAAGTAGCCACGCTGCTGGAGGGAAGCGTCCGGCGGGCCGGCAACCGGGTCCGGATCGTAGCGCAGCTCATCGACGCCGAACAGGATCAGCACCTCTGGGCGGACACCTACGATCGGCAGCTCACCGATATCTTCGCGATCCAGAGCGATGTCGCCCTCCAGATCGCTACCGCGCTCGAAGCGGAGCTCTCGCCCGACGAGCGAAAACGGATCCAGCGGGAGCCCACCAGCAGCGTCCGCGCGTACCAGTTCTACCTGCAGGGGCGGTACTGCTACAGCCGCTACACCGAAGAAGGCATCCAGAGAGGGATCGAGTACTTCCATCAGGCCATCGCGACCGATCCCAACTATGCCCTTCCTTATGTAGGCGTCGCCCTGGCTTACGCGGAGCTTGCGGCCGGGCAGGGGGGTGGCATAGTGACGCCGGATGTGGCCTACGAGCGGGCCCGGGAAGCCGTCATGAAAGCGTTGACGGTCGACCCCGAGCTGGGCGAGGCGCACTCCGTGCTGGCGCTGCTCAAGATGGTGCATGACTTCGACTGGGATGGCTCCGAGAACGAGTTCAGGGTGGCGCTGGAGCTGAGCCCAGGTGCTGCCGACATCTACGATCACTACGGGTGGCTCTGTGCCGCGCTGGGGCGGTTCGAGGAGGCGGTGGCGCTGGTGAGGCGGGCCCAGGAGCTCGACCCGCTGATGCACCGGGCAGATGTCGCGAGCACGCTGCTGCGAGCCGGCCGCTATCAGGAAGCCGAGACCGCGGCCTTGCGAGCGGTCGAGTTCGAGCCGGATTACGCCCGGGGGCGCTCCACCTTGGGTTGGGCGTACCTCAAGACCGGCAAGGCGGTGGATGGTGTGGCGCAGCTGGAGAAAGCGGTAGCGCTGGCCCCCGAGAACACCCTCTACCTGGCTCAACTGGGCCAGGCCTATGCCATGACCGGCCGGACGGAGCAGGCTCATGAAGTACTGAGGAGGCTCGAAGAGATGTCAAAGGTCCGGTATGTCTCCCCTTACCATATGGCCTATGTCTTTACCGGCCTGGGAGAATCGGATCGGGCAATGGACTTGCTGGAGCAGGCGTACGAGGAACACGCCGGAAGTGTGTATGGGATCAAGGGGTCCTTCCTGTTCTCCCCGCTTCACTCGCATCCTCGGTTTCTCGCACTACTCAGGAAGCTGAACCTGACCCCGCCCCAATAGAAGTCACCACAGAGGCACAGAGGACACAGAGGTGAATAGCGATTGGGTTGCCTCCCGCGCTACATTCCGGCCAGCGATACCGAACTTCAAGAGGCTCAACCATGCGTGGCATACGATTCGGAACCCTGATTGCGACTCTCGCCATCTCGCTGTCGTCGGTGCCCGGCGCATCAGCGCAGCAGACGACTCCCAGCGAGCTTGCAGCCGAGAAGCTTCCGGCCGGGTTCATCAAAGAGTTTGGCACCATGTGGACCTTCGACGCGCCGCCACTCGATTACTGGAAGGCACGCTACGGGTTCACTCCCACCCAGGCCTGGCTGGATAACGTACGCCTCGCCTCGATTCGGCTGCCCAACTGCTCCTCGTCGTTCGTCTCGTCCAACGGCCTGGTGATGACCAATCACCACTGCGCGCGCGAGTGCATCACCGGGGTCTCCACTCCGGACTCGAACTTTCAGGAGCTCGGCTTCGTGGCCAAGACCCCGGCGGACGAGCGGAAGTGCACCGGCCTTTTCGTCGACCAGCTCCAATCCATCGAGGACGTAACCGCCCGGGTTCAGCGGGCCACCACCGCACCCACGGCAGCCCGCCAGGTTACCCAGCGCAATGCGGCAATCGACTCGCTCCAGAAGAGCTGTGAGACCGATGCCACCACGAAATGCCAGGTGATCTCCTACTATCAGGGCGGCGCATACTCGCTCTACCGGTTCAAGCGCTTCAGCGATCTACGGCTGGTGATGGCACCCGAGGAGGGGATCAGCTTCTTCGGCGGTGACCCGGACAACTTCACCTATCCCCGCTACGATCTGGATTTGACACTATTGCGGGTGTACGAGAACGGCCGGCCGTACCAGCCGAAGAACTTCCTCAAATGGAGCAGAGAGGGGGCGAAGGAGGGGGACTTGGTGCTCGTCACCGGCAACCCGGGATCAACCGGCCGGCTGCTCACCGTGGCTCAGATGGAGTACCTGCGCGACGTGCAGTATCCGGCGCAGCTTGCCTCCTACGACCGGAACCTGGCAGTTCTGGAAGAGGTCGCCCAAACCAACGAGGAGACCCGGCGCGCCCTGGAGAACCAGATCTTCAGCCTGAAGAACTCCAAGAAAGCGGTGACGGGCTACCTGGCCGGTCTCCAGGACTCTTCGGTGATGGCCAGGAAGCGGAACTTCGAGCGCGATTTCCGGCGCCGAATCGGCGCCGACCCCAAGCTCCGCGCCCGCTACGGCGGATCATGGGACGCCATCGCCTCCGCGCAGCGGCAGCTGGCTGGGCTGGCCAGGCAGCAGCGGTGGTACAGCTTCAGCGGATCGCCGCTGCTGAACATCGCCGGTGCCATCGTTCGCATCCCGGAACAGGCCAAGCTGCCGGACTCACTCCGGCTGCCCCAGTATCGCGGGCCATCCCTGGAGGCTTTGCGAGCCGCGGTCCTCGGCCCGGTGCCGACCGACCTGGAGGCCGAGAAGCAGATGCTGCAGGCCTGGCTCACTCAGGCCAGCAAGGACCTTCCCCTCAATGATCCGTTCCTCAGCGCGTTCCTTCGAGGCAGGAGCCCCGAGGTTGCGGCCGAAGCCGCCATCAACGGGACCAAGCTGGCCGATTCATCGTTCCGCGCCTCGTTGCTCGAGGGAGGCTCGGCGGCCGTCGCCCAGTCCAATGATCCGCTGATCGTGCTCGCCCGGCGACTCAACCCGATTGCCATGAAGGTGCAGCAGCGGGCCGCCCGGCTCAACGACGTGATCTCCGCTCAGGCGGAAAAGGTAGGCCAGGCGATCTTTGCGGCTTACGGCCGCTCACTCCCACCGGATGCGACCTTCAGCCTGCGGATCAGCGATGGGGTGGTGAGAAGCTATCCCAACAACGGCACCATCGCCCCTTACAAGACCACGTTTTACGGGCTGTACGGCCGTTCGGCGGCATTCGACGACAAGCCGCCCTTCCAGCTTCCGGAACGCTGGAAGGCTCAGCGGGCACAACTCGACATGAGTCAGCCGCTCAATTTCGTCAGCACCAACGACATCATCGGCGGAAACTCGGGCAGCCCGGTGATCAATCAGAACGCCGAGGTGGTCGGCCTCATCTTCGATGGCAACATCCAGCAGCTGCCCAATCGGTTTCTGTACACCGATGAGGAGGCCCGCGCGGTCGCGGTACACTCCCGGGGGATCACCGAGGCGCTCCGGAAGGTGTACGAGGTGGATCGAATCGCGAACGAGCTGGAAGGGGTACAGGCTCAGGTGAGACGGGTCCCACTCCGGGGTGACAGCTTGAGGCAGACGCAGCCCCCCGCCACTCGCGACACGGCTCCGGGCCGCTAACGTACTGAAGCTTCGCCCAATGACCTAGGCTCCCGACCCTCGCTTCGCAATAAACCGTCCCTTCAGCGTCTTCCCACCAGTCTGGGCCTTTGCTTGGTAGGTCCCCACCAGGGAGTCCCCAACCAGCCGAGCCTCGGTCCGAGTCACCACCTGCGCGTTCAGGGTCGGGCTCCGGTGCGGCTCCGATTCGTACACGATGGTGCTGTCTCCGGTCGACACGACCTTCACGTCATAGGCCTCCCCCGGTTTGAATGCAATGTTTCCAGTGAGGCTCCCATCGGGGGCTCGGCTCCAGGTGATGGTAAACTGCTGTGCCCGGCTCGAGCCCTCGTCATACCCCCGGGCGGTCCAGGTGCCCAGTAGCCGGTCTGCTACCGCGGTCGCGGCCCGCTCCGGCGCCGAGTCGACCGCCGGTCCTAACGTATCGGTGACCAGCGTGTCACGTGCGGTGTCGCGCCGCTCACAGGCGGCCAGTGTCAAAGCGGCGCAGAGCAGATAACGCATATGTCTCTCCGATGCAGGTGACCAACCAAGATGTCACTCGGGCTGTCGGCCGGTAAGGTGGACCCGTGGTCATTGCAGAATGGCCAGCGACTGAGTGATCCGCCCCACCCGACCACGCGCATCGTCCCCACCGACTCGCCCAAGGCCAGCTTCTAAGTTGAAGCTGCAGTCTGTATTCGGACGCCCGGCAGCGCCGGGCACATCGAGGGGGGACCTATGGAACCACGTGTTTTCGCCCATTCTCAAAGCTATCGGCTGCGGGAGCGGATGAATGAGGCCGAGATCCGGCATGGGCAAGAGGTGCGAGCCGACCTGACCGGCATCCGGGTGACGGCTGCAGTGGAGGGATGGCGCACCACACCGGATACGAACGTCGGTGCAATCTTTTTCTGCACCATGGGGCCGATCAGGATCCGCGAGGTGCTGAACCATGGCGACGGCGATCCGCTGCCGACGGAAGTCGTCCTCGACGGCCTGGCCGTACCCGGACCCGGCACCTACGACATCCTCAACGCCCTGGTACACTCGAACGGGTCCCTCCTGGTCCGAGTCGACGCCAGCACGCAGGTGGTTCCTAGAGCCCTCAGTCCGGATCTGCCCTGGGTGTAGTCGCAACGGTTAATCAGCTGTCATCCTGAGCGAAGCGAAGGATCTCTCCAGGCGGGGTGATCCTTCGGTCGCTTCGCCCCAGGATGACTAGATGCTATGCTGCGGGTTAACAGGATTAGCGTGACAGCGCAGGCTCGGGCTCAGCCCCGGCTTCAGAGCTCGCTCGCACTCGCCGCAATAGAACTCCCACCATGACCGCCGTCATCAGCGCGATCGCGGCGCTGATCGCCGCCGCCAACTCCAGCGACTGTACGAATGCCTCGCGGGCAGTACCCAGCAGCTCCGCACCCAGCCTGTCGGGCAGTCTTGCTGCTTCGGCCAGAGCGCCCCCCAACGTGGTCCGCGCTACCTCGGCCGATCCCGAGGGGATTCCGGCAGGGACCGCGTCGATCATCAGTCTGCGATATAGCGCCGTCCCGATACTGCCGAGCACCGCGATGCCGAGCGCGCCGCCGAGCTCGGAGCTGGTCTCGGAAATGGCCGATGCGGCCCCGGCGCGCTCGACCGGAGCGCTTCCAACAATCAGATCGGTGGCTAGAATGACCACCGGAGAGATGCCCAGCGAGTAGATAACCGAACCGGTCACCAGCATCCCCAGCGTGGGTCCTCGGTCCATCTGGGTCAGCACTCCGAACCCGAGTGCCGCGAGCACCAGCCCCACCGCCATCAGATAGGCCGGGCGGAATCGTCTGGCGAGACCCGGAACCACCAGGGAACCCGCGATGAACGAGGTCATCGATGGCACGGTCCAGAGCCCAGCCTGCAGAGGGGACAGGCCCAGCACCAACTGCAGGTACTGGGCGATATAGACGTAGGAGCCGAACGCCACAAAGGTGGCCAGCGTGTAAGCGGCCAATGACGCGCTGAACGCCGGTGCCCGGAAGAGGGTCAGATCGATCAGGGGATCGGCGAGCTGTTTCTGCCGCCGGGCAAACAAGAACCCCACGACAACGCCCGCGAGAATTGACCCGGCGGGCAGCCATTCCAGGCCATCCTCGGCAATCCGCTTGAGCCCATAGATCACCAGAAGCACCGCGACCAGCGACATCGCCGCGCTGAGGAGATCAAGTCGACCGGCCTCGGGATCTCGATATTCCGGGAGCAACACCGGACCCACTATCAGGAGCAACAACATCACCGGCACACCGATCAGGAACACCGATCCCCACCAGAAGTACTCCAGCACCACGCCGCCAATCAGCGGGCCGATCGCGCCGCCAACAGAGTAGCTGGTGACCCACACTCCTATGGCAAAGGTGCGCTGTGCTGGATCGAGGAACATGTTGCGAATCAGTGACAGCGTGGACGGTGCCAGGGTCGCACCGGCCAGACCGAGAAGCGCGCGGGTGGCGATGAGCATCTCGGCGCTGTTGGAGAAGGCTGCTACCACCGACGCCACGCCGAAGGCGGTGGCTCCGATCAGGAGCAGCCGACGGCGACCGATCCGGTCGCCCAGGGTGCCCATGGTGATCAGCGACCCGGCTACCAGGAACCCGTAGATGTCCAGGATCCACAGCAGCTCGGCACTACTGGGCTTCAGGTCGGCGCTGAGGTGAGGGACCGCCAGGTTCAGGACGGTCAGGTCCATGGAGTAGAGCATGCAGGGCAGCGCGATGACGGCGAGCCCGATCCACTCGCGTCGGCCGGCTTTGAGGGGAGCCGCCGCTGTGTCGGTCATCGATCGCTGCTCACGATCAGCACCACGGCGGCCAGCGCACAGCCGACGCCGGTGACCTGCAAAAGGTTGAGTCGCTCATGAAGTAGCATCCGCGCCAGCAAGACCGTGCTGGCCGGATAGAGCGAGGAGAGCGTGACCACGATGCTGACTGGTCCCTGCTGCGCTGCCAGCATGTACAGTGCATTCGCCAGCATGTCGATGGTGCCCGCGAAAACCACCAGCGCACCTATGCCGCTCGACAACCGCAGGCTGGTTCCGGTGTAAAGCGCTATTGCACCGAAGAGGGTCACGGAAACCGTGCGCGCAGCCACCAGCGGCCACATCCCGGCTTCGGGCGTGGTTTGGGCCAGCGAGAGGTAGAAGAAGCCGATCGCTACCCCGGATGCCAGCGCAAGGGTGACCCCGGGAGGGAGCCCGCGCCGGGTGGCTGGTTCACGGCTCTGGGATTGGGGGTCTGTCTGCTGGCTGACCAACACGATGGACGTGATCCCCAGCACGATCCCCACAACCGCCAGCGGCACGGGACGCTCACCGAGCAGAACCGAGACCAATACCGGAATGGCGACGGCACAGACCGCTGTGGTGGGTGCCACTACCGCCATCGTTCCAACGGCGAGCGCCCGATAGAGCAGCGCGACGCCGATTCCGCCGGTCAGACCGGCCATGGCACCCCAGAATAGATCGGACCCTGAAGGCGAGGCGGAGGGTAAGAGCGGCAGCAGCAGCACGAGCACGGCCAGCCCGCTGAACTGAGACACTACTACCACCGGAATGGTGCCGGCCCGCCGGGCAGTCAGGCCACCGGTGAAGTCGGCGGCGCCATAGAAGAGCGCCGAGCCGATCGCCAGGAGGTATACCATCGACGGATTTTTGTTACAGGTCGACGATGACTCTGAATCCGCCGTAGACCATGCGCTTGACGTCGAAGGGCATGGCCTTGGTATCCATCATTCCTGCCAGTCGCGGGTCCTTCATCACCTTGGCGTTCACCCGATCGCGGTGGGCTCGGGACTTGAACACGATCCAGGAGAACACCACCGTCTCGCCTGGCTTCAGCTTGAGTCTGCGGGGGAACGGGACCATCCCTTTTACGTTGAGATCATCACCGGCACATTCCTTGTAATCCAGAGCGCCGTGCTCCCTCCAGACCCGGCCCGCTTTCCGAGACATGCGGGCATAGGCCTCCAGGTTCTTTCTGCGAACCGGCAACAAAAAGCCATCGACGTAGGACATCAGAGCTCCTCAGTACACGTGGTGTTCGATCGTCGTCAGTCATTGCGAGGGGGTGAAGCCCCCGAAGCAATCCCGGCGCTCTCGCCGAAACCACCGGATTGCTTCGGACGCCTTGCGTCCTCGCAATGACTCCCTCATTTCAGCTCTCCCTTCGGCCGCGATTACGCAGTGCGTCGAGACTCCAGGGGCCGGCGCCGGCGGCGGAGAAGTACAGGAATAGGAAGCAGAACAGGACAGCCGGGTGTCCTTGATTCAGAACCGGCCAGAAGCCCTGTGGGGCGTGTCCGATGAAGTATGCGAATGCCATCTCGCCCGACAGCAGGAACGCCACCGGGCGGGTGAAGAGTCCAGCCAGCAGGAACGCGCCTCCAAACGTTTCCAGAATGCCGGCAAACCACGGCTGTGATCCGATGGCTGCCGTGCTCCCGTCGGGCATGATGGCTGCCGGCACAGCGAACAACTTGGCCGTCCCGAACTGCATGAAGAGAAAGGCCGCCACGATCCGGAGAACGCTGAGCAGATAGGGTGACCAGGATCGCCACCTTGCGACGATATTCGACTCGGGCATGGTGCTTACCTCAACGGTCGATATCTACGGCGATACTGCGCCACTTGCCTTGCTTGAACCGGATGACGCTCAAAGCGCACCGGGTGGTGTGGCCGGCGAGGATCGCCAGCCAGATGTCGATCGGGTCGAGCGTGCCCACCTGCTGCACCACGAAGCAGATGCTCAGTGGCAC
>JAICPP010000205.1 GCA_025929805.1 Gemmatimonadales bacterium
ACGTCCTGGGCCGAGCGGTGCTGACGCACAACCGCAAGCACTTCCCCATGCTCGACGACGTTATCAAGCCGTATTGAGGCGCCGGTTAACCGTACCTGATACCGATTCAACCGTACCTAGGCCTTGGCGTCGGAGTGATTCACGTGGTAAACCCCTCCACCACGGGCTCGGCTGAGTCACAGCAGGCGGCGAGAGAGCTTGGCTCGAGCGGCTTCGGCTCCTTCATCGGAGGCGTGCAGTTCAAGGTGGCCCGGTTCGTGGGCTTCGGCCAATACCAGATTACCTCTGGAAGCTCGCACCAGCGATCATCGGGATTCGGAGCCGACGTGGCGACCGGTCAGCTGCTGATGGGCCCGACTCATACATTTTCTGCGGGATTGCGCATCGGCCTGGGGAACGCCCGGGAACGGGCTCGGGGCGGCGGCTACTAAGAACGCACGCCAAAAATTCACGGCGGAAGGTCGGAAGACCTTCCGCCCTTTTCTTTGCGGGAAACCCAAGGTGAACCGGCCAGGTGAAAGCGCAAGGGCCAGTCCGCGGCCTTGGTGATCCCAACACGGGGTGTCACCGTCACCGCGATTTCCTCCCGCCGCTGCGGCGGGCGAACGATCACCTGGCTATCCGC
This sequence comes from Gemmatimonadales bacterium, assembly GCA_025929805.1. GTDB lineage: Bacteria > Gemmatimonadota > Gemmatimonadetes > Gemmatimonadales > GWC2-71-9 > CAVVWJ01. The sequence continues at coordinate 626 of JAICPP010000205.1, forward strand.
CATCTGGGCACCGTCCAGACCGCGATCGATGCCCAAAGCCTGGCACAGCTTCCCGGGTCCGGAGCACAGTTGCCGGTCCGGCACACCTCCCCTTCGTCGCCTCATCACGCTCAGCCCCTTGACCGGCTGGGCCGCTCGCAGCAGAACCGCACTGGCCAAGCCAATCTCCTGACACACCAGGTTGGAGCACCAATGCATGCCGTACGAGAGATAGACGTACCAGGTGCCGGGGGGGCCAAACAGGGCGGCATTGCGGGCGTTGCGCCGGTGGAGATAGCCATGCGACGCCGGGTCGTCGTAGCCGAGATAGGCCTCGGTCTCGACGATAATACCTTCGCTGATTTCACCTCCCACCGACGAGACGATCACCATTCCCAACAGTTCAGCGGCCACTACTTCCGCCGGTCGCTTGAAAAAAGCGACGGGCAGCGTAACTGCCCGTCTCACAGCTTTCATTCCGGCGTCTTCCGGCTGCGACTTCGGGGACGTTTTGGCCGTGGGCTTTTCGCAGCAGTCGCGTTGTCGCCCTCAGCCGGAGCCGCCGTAGCCGACTTCCTGGCTCGCCGCGCCCGAGGACGTTTTGCCGGGGGCGCCTCGACCGGCTCGGCGAGAGTTTCCGCAACTGCGGTTTCCACCCTTTCCGGAGGAGACTCGATCTGCACCACTCCGACTAGCGGGATCTCCCCGGCCCGGGTGGGCGCCCGAGACCCTCGCCGGAAGCGAATCCCGAATCTCTGGCCATTCTCCCGCCCCTCGGCTCCCCTGGACTCGGCAGCACTTTCGCCGCTCGGGAGACTCGGCGTCGTGTCCTCGGTCGGTGCGGCGGGTGGCGGGGTCGGTCCTGCCGGTGCACGCTGGGCGGAGATCTCGTAATCATCGTCTCCGACCTTCCGCACGTCGGCTACTTCAGCATCGTTGGCCTGCCGCAGCAGACGGGGAAAGCGGGCGGCGTCCAACAATGGGTCCTCCCGCCCATGCATTGCCACCATGCGAAGCCGCAATGCTTCCTGCCCCACCGCCGAGCGGAACTCTGCCAGTGCCTGGGCCATGAGCTGGAAGGCCCGGGCCAACGTCAGGACTCCCTCTGGCCGTTCTTCTCGCGGCGCTGGACGATGACCGGCCTCGCGATGCGCCCCATTCCGGGCACCCGAACGGTCGCGTCCACCTCGCCCGCGACGGCCCCGCCCTCTCCGACCACCATCCTCCCGCGTCCTGGCCACCGGCGGACTCTCGTCCCGCGGCAGGTCGACGCCGGGCCTGGCTGCGGGTCCGGGCGCGACCTCGTACTGTCCGTTATCGAGCTTGTTGAGGAGCACGACACCCTTCTGACCCGCCTCGATGACGAACTTGCTGAATCGGTTGAACCCAGCATTGCGCTCGTCGAAGTTGGGATCGATCTGCTGCATGACCTGCTTGAGCCGATCGGACCGCATCACATCGCCATTGCGAGACATCTGGGCCACGGCTTCACCCGCGAGCTCCCACGGGTCTCGCTGGGTCGAGGGCGTGTCGACCTCTTTGGTCAGTCCGGCGAGGTCGTTGTAGGAGTAATACTCGTCGCAGTTCTGAATCAGCAGATCGCTGGCCGATTCCCGAATACCTACACCGATGACGTACTTGCCGTACTCCTTCAGCTTGATCACCATGGTGGAGAAATCGCTATCCCCCGAGAGCAGGATGAACATCCCGATCTCCGGCCTGGTAAATACCAGCTCGATCGCATCAATGGCCAGCCGGATATCGGTAGCGTTTTTCTTGCTTGATCCGAAGGCGGGGGCAAAGATCAGATCGATCGAGGATTCGGACAGCGGAACGATGTACTGGGGATAGCGACGCCAGTCTGCGTAGGCCCGTTGAACGGCGACCTTGCCTTTGATTATGTCGCTATTGAGGAGGGTGCGAAGCTCTTTGGTCAGGTCTTTCTGGATGCCCAGCGTGACATTGTCGAAGTCGATGAGCAGGGCGGCGTGGGGAGCATGTACTGGGGGCTGACTCAGGTGTCGGCCGGGCCGAATTAGCGGTCGGTTCACGTAGCGCTCAGGTTTCGGTCACCCTCCTGCGCGAACCCACTCGGGACGCCTGACGGACTTGGGCAGGCTGCGTCGTGAGCTCACGAGGCCGGGGACCTCATGTAAAGGCGCATGAGGGGCTCACTTCTTTGGAGCCGCACCAGCACGCGCCGGATCGGGAGGTCCCCCACGCACAAGGCGAGGATCAATCGGGGCAAACCTCCAGGGTCATGCCAGCGATCATGCGGGGAGTGAGTGGGACGTCCCCACTGATCCTCCGGATGATCGCTAGCCACAAGAATTTAGCGGATGGCTTGGTGGAGATCAACTCAACTGAGGCTCGCCCGCGTGGGGCAGATCGAGCACGAAATAGAATCGGGTGCCGTAGCCGGGCGCCGTCTCCACTTGCAAAACCGAGCCCATCGCCTCGACCAGCTTGCGGCAGATGGACAGTCCGAGCCCGGATCCGGAGAAGGTGTACTCACCCGGTTTTTGGCGGCGGCGGAACGGCTCGAACAGGGTGGCCATGGACTGCGGCGGAATGCCGCGCCCGGTGTCACGCACCGAGAACTCGATGCAGCGTGAGTTCCGGGCCACTGCGGTAAGCTCTACCGACCCCTCCGCCGTGAACTTGAGAGCATTGGTAGTCAGGTTGAGCAGTACCCGGCTCAACGCCACCGGATGCCCTATCCGAAAATCGGCATCCGGCGAGCTCACCCGCACCGTAAGGTTCTTCTCCTCGGCAATGGGCTGAACGATGTCCCGTACCGATTCCAGGATGTCGGTTACCGAGAATGGGATAGGATCGAGATCCACCAGCCGGTCGCCGCCGCGTGCCAGCTCGATGACGTCGCTGGCTACCGAGCTCAGGCCAAATGCAGCGCTGTAGATCAAGCCCAACTGGCGCTCCTGAACGGCATTGACTGGCCCGCTTCGGCCCCGCTGCAGGGTTTCGGCCAGAAACAAGATCGAGGTCAGCGGGGAGCGGAGGTCGTGGGCCACCTCCACCACCAGTTCCAGGCCGTCCGGCGCCGAAAGCCGGTCGTTGAAGTGCTGTGACCAGTCGGCTTCGAGGTGCTGACCCACTACTTCGATTGCGTGGAGTATGCGAAGCAGCTGACCGGGGTCGGGAGAAGGGAGAGCGCGTGCCCGATCGACAAAGGCAGTGCGGACCAGTCCCAATAAGCGCCGGGACAGCGCGTTCCGGGGAACGGCGCGGAGATCGGGCGCGCTCCCCGCCGTCTCCTGGCGGATGGCTGCGCTCAACTGCGCGAGGTGAGCCGTGGCCTCCTCAGCTCCGGCGGCATGCTCCACCACACGTTCCCATTCGGCCTCCGCCCAGAGCACCGATTCGCGCAACGCGTCCCAGAGGGCAGGCGCCACCGAGCCCGCCTCCGGGCCATTCGGATCCCACGCGCGGACTGGGGCCCGTTGTTCCTGAGCGGCCCGCCGGCGCTCACCACTAGAAGACGCTGGAAGGAGCGTCTCAGGAATCACGCCGAGGATCCCGGGTTGTCGTCCCGCTGGAACTCGTGCTTATCCATCAACCGGTACAGGGTGGTCCGGTCGATGCTCGCCAAGCGGGCGGCCTTGGACATGTTCCCCCCGGCTCGGTTGATGAGCCGAGTCAGGTACTCCTTCTCAAACTGAACCACCACTCGGTCCTTGGCCGGGTGATAGGCCTCGTCCATGACGCCGGGGGGTGCAACCGTCTCCGCGGGCCACTCGCTCCCATCGTCGTACACCGGGATGTCGCTAGGCTGGATGGTCTGATCCGGCTCCGCGAGTACCGCCACGTGCTCGATGACGTTCTGCAGCTCGCGAACGTTCCCCCGCCAGGGGCGGGAGCGCAGGAAGGCCACGCTGGCTTCGCTCAGGCGCGGGAGACGGTCGCCCAACTGGCGGTGGCGGTGCCAGTAATAGGTCAGGAAATGATTGGCGAGAAGGGGGATATCCTCCGGCCGCTTGCGCAGCGGGGGGAGCTTTATGGGTACCACTCTCAACCGATAAAACAGATCGCCCCGGAGAGCGCCCTCGTCTACCGCTTCCTGGGGCTCCCGGTTCGTGGCGGATATGAAGCGCACGTCCACCACCGCGTCCTGCTGCTCACTACCAACCCGTCGCACCACCCCATCCTGAATCACTCGCAGCAGCTTCGCCTGCAGCGGCATGGACATCTCCGTGAGCTCGTCCAGGAAGAGGGTCCCGCCATTGGCGGTCTCCAGCAGTCCGGGCTTGTCGCGGTCGGCCCCGGTGAAGGCGCCTTTGCGATGGCCGAACATCTCGGATTCGAGCAGCGGCTCCGGGAGAGCCGCACAATTGATCGGCACCAGCGCCCGGCTCGCCCGCCGGCTGTTCTGGTGAATGAACTGGGCAATTACCTCCTTGCCCGTCCCGCTCTCGCCGCTGATGAACACGGAAGCGTCGGTAGCCGCTACTTTCCGAGCCAGCTCCACCGCCTTCCGAAACAGCGGTGAGATCCCGATGAGGGCGATCTTGTCGCTGTGACCGACCTGCTTCATCAACTGGACGCGGAGATCCTGGGCCTCCCGAGCCATCATGACCGCATGGGAAGCCCGGCCGATCAGCACCTGAAGGTGAGTAGCGGAGAAGGGTTTGGGCAGGTAGTCCCAGGCGCCGGCCCGAAGCGCCTCGATGCTGCTGGTAACGCTCGGATTGCCCGTCAT
>JAICPP010000260.1 GCA_025929805.1 Gemmatimonadales bacterium
GGTTGCCCCGGACGTGGTGTCACGCCGGGGAGGGGATATGTGGGGGGTGAAGATAACAGCGTGAACAGTGAAGAGTAAACAGTGAACCGGTGCGGCTCGCAGCATAGAAACCGGTCCTGTTCACTTTTCACTGTTCACTTTTCACGCTGTTCAACTACTAAACCTGAACAGCATGACGTCCCCGTCCTGAACGACGTAGTTCCTTCCTTCGGCACGGGCCAGGCCCTGTTCCCGGGCCGGCTTCCAGCCACCCACCCGCACGAAGTCACCGTACGCCACGGTCTCCGCGCGGATGAATCCTTTCTCGAAGTCCGAGTGAATGACTCCGGCGGCCACTGGCGCCGTGTCACCGCAGTGCACCGTCCAGGCGCGCACTTCCTTCTCTCCCGCCGTGAAGTAACTCTGCAGTCCGAGCAGGTGATAGGCAGCGTGAGCCAGGCGATCCAGTCCGGATTCCTGCACCCCGAGGGATCCGAGAAATTCACGGCGGTCCTCCGGGGCTAACTCCGCGAGCTCGGCCTCGACTTTGGCCGAGAAGATGACCACTTCGGCCGTTTCCTGATCCGTTGCCAGCGCCGCCCGCAGCTGGTCCACGAACCGGTTCCCCGCAACGAGGTCCGATTCGCCCACATTGGCCGCGTAGAGCACCGGCTTGGCCGTCAAAAGATTGAATGAGCGGTACGTCCCCACTTCGGCGTCGGTGGGAACGATCAGCCGCGCAGGGTTTCCCTCAGCAAGCGTGCGCTGGAGTCGCTCCAGCAGCAGCTGCTCCAGTCGTGCCTGGGCATCGCCGGACTTGGCGGCTCGCGTGGTCTTCTCGAGGCGCTTCTCTACACTCGCCAGGTCAGCCAGACCCAGCTCGATATTGATGATCTCGCGGTCCCGCACCGGATCGACCTTGCCCATGACGTGCTGCACGTCGGGATCGTCGAAGCATCTCACCACATGAACGATGGCGTCGACCTCTCGAATGTTGGCCAGAAACTGATTGCCCAACCCTTCGCCTTCGCTTGCGCCCTTTACCAGCCCGGCGATATCGACGAACTCGACCACAGCCGGAACAGTTCGTTCCGGTTTCACGATCTCCGCCAGGGTGTCGAGCCGCGGATCGGGGACTTGAACGATCCCGGTGTTCGGCTCGATGGTGGCGAAGGGGTAGTTCGCCACCAGGGCCTTGGCAGATGTCAGCGCGTTAAAGAGTGTGGATTTACCCACGTTAGGCAGGCCAACGATTCCAAGCCTCAACATGGATCGCTAACTACTTCACCACAAAGGCACGAAGGGCAGAAAGCTTCATTCTTGTTCACTTTGTTGGTGACTTAGCCGGGTTCACTAGTCTCGCCATCTCCGGATTCACTTCGTGGCCTTGGGGTCCTTCGTGGTGAAGTGTTTGCCAGACTCACCGATTGAACTGACTCATCGCCTTCTCGATTCCATGCTCGAGCCAGCATTCGACCGCATCGCTCATGGGGTCGAGGAGGTCATTGATGGCTTCCCGCTCCTCAGGCGTGAACTCATCCAGGACATAGTCGGCAAGATCGTCGATCCCTGCTGGGGCGGGGCCTACCCCAATGCGAAGGCGGGCGTAGTCCTGACGCTGGAGCGCTCCCTCCACACTCTTGAGACCGTTATGGCCCCCGGCGGAGCCCGCTCCCCGCAGGCGGAATCGCCCGACCGGCAGGGCAACGTCGTCTACCAGAATGAGGAGATGTCGACTGGGGTCGAAGTCCGGAAGAGAACGAAGCGGCGCCAGGATTGCGCCGCTCCGATTCATGTAGGTATGGGGCTTGAGCACGGCGACGGGAAATTGCTTCCAGCTGCCTCGTGCTTCCCGCGCGCGATCGATTCGACGGAAGGGGCCCAGCTGCCAGCGGCCGGCGAGCTGGTCGGCCAGGCGGAACCCTGCGTTGTGGCGAGTATTCTCGTATTCCGGGCCCGGGTTCCCGAGCCCCACGATCGTGTGCAGGGCTCAGGCTTTCGGTTCGGCCTCGGCCTCGGCTTCGGGCTTGGGCTTCCGGATGAGCTCCGGCTCGGCGGGAGCCGCCACCTCCTCCTCCACCACTACTGGCTCTTCCTCGGTACGAGGCGCAACGACAGTGCAAACCGGTGTGTCGGGGTCGTTCAGGACTTCCGCTTTCTCCACCTTGATGTCACGCACAAACAAGGAGTGCCCGATGGCAAGGGCGGTCACATCGAGCTCGACGTGCTCCGGAATGTCCACCGGCAGCACCTCGATCTCGAGTTCCCGGAGAACGTGGTCGAGGACGCCGCCGAAGTTACGGACTCCGTCGGGAATCCCAACCAGGTGGATCGGCACCGCCAGAGTGACTTTCTCGTCCGCCCGCACCTCATACAGATCCAGGTGGAGAATCTCGGCGGGGCGTACCGAGTCCCGCTGGATTTCGCGAATGAGGGCCTTCACCGGGGGCCGCCCGTCCACGACCACATCCAACACCGTTGTTCCGGCCCTGATGCCGAGCAACATCTTATTGAGTGCCGACGTGTCGATAGCCAGGGCCTCCGGTGGCCGGTTGTGCCCGTAGATGACAGCGGGAACCTTGCCCTCACGCCGGAGGGTTCGGGCCGCGCCCTTTCCGGTGGTGGTCCGGGTGGCAACTTGAAGGTTTGCTTGCTGCGCCATAGTTGTTCCTCTAGTCAAGAGTCATGAGTCACGAGTCACGCGCCTACGGTCGCTTCATCCACCACGCGACTCGAGACCCGCGACTCACGACTCCCTAATCAAACAACGAGCTCACCGACTGATCGCTGTGGGTGTACCCGATGGCTTTGGCCAACAATCCGGCGATCGAGAGCACCTTGAGCCGGTCAAACCGCCGTTCGGCCGGAATGGCGATCGTGTTGGTCACTGCAACTTCCTTCACCCCTGATGCCATGAGCCGATCCACGGCCGGACCCGACAGCAGGGCGTGGGTGGCGCAGCAGTAGACGTCTTCCGCACCGAGCCGTTTCAGGGCCGTTACCGCTTCGGCCATGGTTCCGGCCGTATCGATCATGTCGTCCGGGATGATGCAGTCTTTCCCGGTAACCTCACCTACTACATTAAGTACTTCGGCTATGTTGGCCGACGGTCGGCGCTTATCGATAATCGCCAAGGAGGCGTTGAGTCGCTTGGCGAAACCGCGAGCCATCTTTGCCGAGCCGACATCGGGCGCCACGATGACCAGGTCGCGCAGGCTCTTCTGCCGGTAGTGATTGACGAAGACCGGCGCGGCATAGAGATGGTCGACCGGCAGATCGAAGAAGCCCTGCAGCTGGTGCTGATGGAAATCCATCGCCAGCACCCGGTCCGCCCCCGCCATGGACACCATGTTGGCCATCAACTTCGCGCTGATGGCCACCCGGGGCTGGTCTTTGCGATCCTGCCGAGCGTAACCGAAATAGGGGATGACCGAGGTCACCCGTGCCGCACTGGCCCGCTTAGCGGCGTCCATGAGGAGCAGAAGCTCCATCATGTTTTCCGCGGGCGGGTTGGTTGGCTGGATGATGTACACATCCCGCCCGCGAACGTTCTCATCGATCTTGACGAAGATCTCGCCGTCAGCGAACCGACGGAGCGTGACCTGACAGAGGGGCTGCCCCAGATGGGCGGCTACCTCAGTAGCGAGCGCTCGGTTGGCCGACCCGCTCAGGAGCAGCATCTGGCTGCGCGACAGCGACAGGTCCGTCA
>JAICPP010000061.1 GCA_025929805.1 Gemmatimonadales bacterium
ACGCTGGCTGGCAGGATCTATGGGCCCTTGGCCGCGGAGGGAGTGCCACTCCTGGGCCGCTATAATCGGGCCCAGCTGGAGCTACTGGTCGATGTGCTTCGGCGGATGCAGGCGCTGCAGGAGAGACATACTGAGAGAGTGAAGGGTTCAGACCCCAGACCCCAGACCCCAGATTCCAGACCCCAGATTCCAGACCTTAGACCCTAGACCCCAGACCCCAGACTCATCACCACGTCACCGTGGCGCTCGTGTCCTTCGCGGGCTCGATCGACTTCAGGTAACTCACCAGCCGCCAGATGGCTTCCGGTGGCAGCGTCCCACCCCAGGCCGGCATCCCTCGGGGACGGCCATAGAAGATGGAATGGTAGATCTCACCATCCGTACCTCCATACCGCCAGCGCCCGTCGGCCAGGCTGGGCCCGACCGCGCCTGCCGCCCCACCGGCGTGACAGCCGTCGCAGTTGAAGGCGGAAAAGAGCTTGCCGCCGTCTTCGGCTGCCTGCTGGTCGCCCTGGAACGGGTTCCGCAGGGTTCCCGCGGGTGGGGGTTGTCCCCCAGCCTCTACGTGCTGGTCGGAGCGAACGGGTGGAGGCGCGCTGCGCTGGGCCTGGGCAGCGTCGGAGGCGCCGAGGTGAATCACAAGGCAGGAGATCAGCAGCGCCGTCCTTCTCATGATCGTCACAGGCCAAAGATCCACACGATACCTCCCTGGCTCGTGTGCCGAGCGATATCGGGCATGAAGCTGGCCGGCGGACGCACGTCGGTGGGATCGTCAGAGCGCACATCGCCAGAGAGCAGGAGCCAGTCACCGCCGATCCCGGCATATACCGCGACGTACTGTTTGCCGTCAGGACCCAGGAAGGAGATGGGATTGCCCACCACGCCCGATCCGACCTTGAACTTGTAGAGCACCGCACCGGTCCGTCCATCCACTGCCTTGAACCATCCGTCTAGCGTTCCGTAAAATGCCAGCCCTCCTCTGGTGGCCAGTGCCCCGCTCCAGACCGGATAAGGCTCCTTTACCTCCCAGATCTTCTTGCCCTTGGTGACGTCGAACGCGATGAAGGCACCCAGATGTCCTCCAGCGCCCGGCTTATAGGGTATGGCCGCGCCGATGTATGGAGTGCCCGCGATGTACGACACGTTTGCAGTGGTGTAGTCCATGCACATGTTGTTGGTGGGCACGTAGAACAGGCGGGTCACCGGTGAAAAGGCAGCCGGCTGCTGATTCTTTCCCCCCTCTAGCGTCGGGCAGATGTCCTTCACGGTCCCGCGCGACACGCCGGTGAGCTTGGTGGAATCCACCTCCGGCCGGCCGGTCCGGAGGTCAACCCCTCTGGCCCAGTTAACCGGTACATAGGCGTCCGCTGCCAGCAGCTCGCCGGTGCCGCGGTCGAAGGTGTACACAAATCCGTTCTTGTCGAAGTGCACCAGCGTCTGCCGCACCTTTCCCTTCACCGGTAAGTCGGTGAGGATCATCTCCTGGGTTGCGTCGTAGTCCCAGTTGTCGGCTGGGGTGAACTGATACGCCCACCGAAGCGAGCCATCATCGGGGTCGCGAGCCATGACACTGGTGGCCCAGCGGTTGTCGCCCGGACGCTGCTCCGCGTTGTAAGGCGCCGGGTTGCCGGTTCCGTAGTACACCAGATCGAGCTTAGGATCGTAGGAGAGCCAGCCCCAGACCGGCGCCCCGCCCAGCTTCCAGGCCTCCTTGGGCCAGCTGTTGAGCGACAGCTGGGTACCGCTCGCCCGGAAGGATCGAAAGCTGCCCGGCTTCACCAACAGGTCGGCGTCGGGGCCGACGTTATAGCCAGTCCAGATGATTTTTCCGGTCTCGGCGTCCAGCCCCTTCACCCAGCCGCGCACGCCGAACTCCCCACCAGAATTCCCCACGATGACCCGGTCCTTCACCACCAGGGGGGCCATCGGCGTAGTCTCGCCGATGTTCAGGTCGGCTACTTTGGTTTTCCAGATCTCTCTGCCGCTCGCCGCGTCCAAGGCCACGGTGTGCCCATCGAGCAGGTTGTAGTAGATCCTGCCATCGGCGTAGAAGGCCCCTCGGTTCACCACGTCGCAGCACGCGATTCCTATGGCGGCTGAATTCACGTTGGGCCGGTACTTCCATTTGAGCGGGTAGCCTTCCTTGGTGAGATCGAACGCGTAGACCACGTTGGGATAGGGAGTGACCACGTACATGGTGTGATTCACCACCAGCGGCTGACCCTCGTGTCCGCCCAGTACTCCGGTGGAGAAGCTCCACACCGGCCGGAGCCGCTGAGCGTTGCCGGTGGTGAGTTGGGCCAGTGCGCTGTAGCGGGTCGAGGCGAAATCCTTGGCCGGCATGGTCCACTGCCCGTCGTCCCGGCCAGGCCCTGACCCGGTCTGAGCCGCGCCTCGACCGTTCCACCCAGCCGAGAGAGCGGCTACCAGGACAGCCCAGCGCTGCGGTCGAAACATGGTGAAGGCCTCGGGTCTGGCAGAGGGAGGTGATCGTCAGGGCGATACTAACGGCTAGGGGCCAGCGATGAAAGCTCAGCCGGGAAGTCGCTCGCCAGCGGCACCCCATAATCCTGGAGTATCCGAGCGATTGCGTCTCGCTTTTTCCGCAGGACACGCTCCAGTTCCTGCCTCCGAGCCTCGTCGCCGGCCCGGACCCCCAGCGAGATGTCGAAGGTGAATCGCAGGCCGGGTGGATCTTCGGACGGTGTTACCGGGACGATCTCCAGCTCGATACCGGAGCGTTTGGCGAAGTACCCGGCCAGTGGCCCCCACACGACCGCGAGGTCGACCTCGCGGGCCAGGACGGCGTCCATGACCCGGGCCGGGGGATTAGCCTGGGAGTAGTCCCCAAAGAGGCTGTAGCCGATCAGGTTGCCCACGATCCCGCGGCGGCTCAGCGCATGCACCGGCGGCGTGTTGGCGTAGTCGTCTCCCACCAGCTGGACTCCGATTCGGAGCGTTCGGAGTTGCGGATCATCCAGCGATCGGACGTCGAGCCCGCGGTCCTTGCGGTACACAAAGACGTAGCTGGACCGGTAATATGGCCGGGTCGTGAGGATACGCTCGGCGCCGTGGTTGATTCCCATGATGACATCGCACTTGCCGGCCCCTAATGTGTTCCGGATGAACCCCCGCCGCTGGGGCCACCACATGTACACTACCTTCGACTTCAATTCCGACGCGATGAGCTGGGCCAGCTTGTTCTCGAAGCCTTCACCTCGTCGGTTGGAGAACGGCAGGTTGTTGGGGTCGGCGCAGACCCTGAGCTCGCGGGACGGCTTTGCCGGGGCGCAGCACCATAGCAAAGAGACCATCAGGAGAAAGCCAGACCTGATCTCGGGCATGGGTCAACGATGCCAGAGCAGGCCTGGCTTGACAACCAGATTGGATCGGGGCAAATCCGTCACCCATACGTCCGACAAAGGAGTCCGGATGTCATCGGTATTGCCGTTGGTGGCGCTGGCCGCCGCGCTCGCCACTCTGCCGCTTGGAGCCCAACAACCCCAGATCATCACCGGGCTCAAGCAGCCGGAGTCCGTCGCGATCGGGCCCGGCGGCAAGGTGTACGTAAGCGAAACCGGGGAGTACGAGAAGGCCAATGACGGCTACATCAGCATCCTCGAGGGAGACAAGCTCCGGCGGTTTGCGAGCGGGCTGGACGATCCCCACGGCATCAAGTGGTACCGCGATCGTCTCTTCGTAGCCGATAACATGGGCATGGTATGGCGGATCGACGCTCAGGGAAATCCGGAGCGGTTCGTGGACGCCACGGACTTCCCCCGGAAGATCACCAACTTCAACGATCTGGAGATCGATCAGGCCGGCAACTTGTACGTCTCGGACAGCGGAGACTGGGAGGGGCGTGGCGGAGTGATCTACCGTATCACCCCGAACAAGAAGATCTCCGTGGTGTTGACCGACGAGGATGACTGGCGTCTGGTGAGCCCCAATGGGCTGCTCATGGATGGAGCCGGCAAGCTGCTGGTGGTGGATTACACCACCGGCATCCTCTTTCGGGTGGATCTCAAGGGTGGATCCAAGACAATGGAGAAGGTGGCTGCCGGGTTCGGCGCCGCGGATGGCCTGGTGCGGGACGCGCGGGGTCGCCTCATCCTCACCAACTACGCTGCCCACAAGGTGTATGTCCTGACCGCGCCGGATGCAAAACCGCAGGAGCTCGAGCTGAGTGGAGTCGAATCCGCGGCGGATCTAGGGATCAGCCCAGATGGCAAGAGCTTGCTGATTCCCGATATGGGCGGGGGAAAGCTGGCGATTCTCCCTATGCCGAAATAGTGGAAAGCGGAACCAGGAACCGGAACGGCTAATGCCTAGCTCCTGGTTCCCGGTCCCTGTTCCCGCCACTACTTACTTATACCGCGACCCGATTGATTCTCGCTTCTGCGATTTGGGTCAGCTTCAGGTCGGTCGCCTTCTCCTCGTCGAGCGTCTGCTGCAGCACGGCCGCGCAGTCGTTGCGGCCAAGCTGCCGGGCCCAGGCAATCAGGGTCCCGTAGCGGGTAATCTCGTAGTGCTCCACGGCCTGCGCCGCCGCCAGCGCCGCCGCATCCAGCACCTCGGGGTCACTGGCGTCGCTCATGATGGCGTTGGCCTCCTCGACGATGCCATCGATCGCGGGGCAGCCAGTTGCCTTGGGCGATGCCCCATGCATCTCGAAGACCTGCTCCAGCCGCTTGATCTGGTTCTTGGTTTCAGCCAGATGGGTCTGGAACCCCGCCTTAAGCTGCGGGTCCGACACCTTTTCGATCATCTTGGGGAGGGCCTTGGTGATCTTTTGCTCAGCATAGTAGATGTCTTCGAGCGTGTGGACGAACAGGTCGTCTAGGCTCTTGATTGGCTTGGTAAGTAGACCCATGTTCCGCCTCCTGTATTGAGTATCGCCGGCCCCACCGTACGAGCCGACGAGAGGTTGGTCATTGGAGGCTGCATTCTGGGCCCATTGAGCGGTGCCAGCCGTGAGCCATATCACCTTTATCTACTTCAGCTTTGACTTGCCGGACTTGGTGCTCAGGCCGGTAAGGAGCTCCACATCGCGGCGCCAAGCCCGTAGCGGTCCCGCAGGACGCCCAAATGGTGGGCGACGTGACCCACGATGATGTAGGCTAGCGCCCGGGCGGTGATCGGGGCCTGATTTGCCTCTCCCCACCGCCCCCAGGCATCGGCTGGCAAGCCCTCGATCAAAGCGATCGTGCTCAGACGCACCGCCCGGAACTCCGTTAGCAACATAGGTAGAGGCCGCTCGTCGAACCTGCTGGCCGGCACGTAGGCGTTCTCGTCGAAGCCAGGAAGCGGAGTCTGATCACCTCGTCCGATGCGGAGCAGTCGATAGGTGAAGATCCGCTCGACGTCGCACAAGTGACCCAGGACTTCCTTGATGCTCCACTTGCCTTCCGCGTAGCGGGCCAAGGCATCGCGGTCGGTCACGTTCTCGAACAACTGCTCGACCTCGTGGAGCTGCTCCTTGAGCTGGTCCCCGAGATTCTGGTCGCCGACTTTCGCGATGTAGCGGTGATAATAGGGGATCGATTCATCAGGCTGGGGACGTGAAATAAGGATGCTGCTCATGGTAACCATCCCATTGTTTCGAGTGCTTGGTGCCGTCGGCGAGCCTGCATCACCGTCTCAAAAACCGCGGGGGAAGAGAGCGGCGCTCCCATCCATGTCCCCGGTTTCTGCGTAGGTGAGAGGGGCTGCTCCCTGGTCCAATACCTTGCCGTCGACGACTCGGCCCAACACCAGCTCGTGATCACCCGCGCGGGTGCGCCCCATCAGCTCACATTCGAAATATGCCAGCGCATCCTCCAGGATCGGGGCTCCGGTTCGTCCAGGGCGAAAGCGGATACCGACCAGCTTGTCCTCTTCCCGTCCTGACCTGGTCCCCATCAGCCTGGCCAGCTCCAGTTGCCCCTGTTTGAGCACGTTGACGGTGAAGGTACCGCTCGCATGGAGCATCTCGTAGGACGCGTTGTCGGGATTGATGCTGACGGCCAGAAGAAGCGGGTCGAACGAGACCTGGGTGATCCAGGCAGCGGTAAAGGCATCCCGCTGCTGCCCGTCGGTGACTCCTACGATATATACCCCGAGGGTGAGCCGCCGAAAGAGCGCGGCTACCTGGTTGGCTTCGGTCTTGGTGGTCAATCGAGCCGCTCCGCATTGAGCTCAATCACGTTACCGTCGGGATCGGTGAGGAAGATCTGAGGCCAGGGAGTCAGGCCCTGCGGCTTGTCCCGGAAGACGATCCCTTGCTCCGCCAAATGTTCGAGCGTCCGGCGGTAGCTCCTGACTCGTACCCCGTAGTGTCCGTCACGAGAATCGATTGTGGTGGTCCGCCTCAGTGTTCGGGTGGCGGGATGCACAATGAGGTGCAGCTGGCGGTCACCCAGCTGATACCATGCTCCGGGGAAATCGAACGGAGGCCGATGGATCTCCTTCAATCCCAGAAGGTCACCATAGAAGTGCCTGGCCCGGTCGAGATCGGTCACCGAGACGCTGACGTGGTGCAGGGTCGCGACCTGAATCATCGAGTGCATGCTTTTTGGGTTTGTCGAGCCTGCGATCCAGCCTAACTCAAACAAATCCCGCCCTCTCCGCCGCCGCAAGCAGTGCGGCAGGACGGAGACTTCCCGGTGGAGGGCGAGGTTTCCTTTTTAGCGGTTTCCCTGGGAGGCAGCAGTGTCGCCCCCAGTTTCACCCCCAGTGTGGGTTCGGTGTCCGCCGGGCCAGGGCTCGTCCCGGACCTGGCTGATGGCCCAGACGTAGGCCGCCAGCTGGCGGCACTCTTCGTCAGTCAGATTGGATGCCGCCCCGCGCGGTGGCATGGCGACCGGTGTGCGGGTGGCCGGCTCGGGGATTCCAACGCGGATTAGCGAGTCGATTGGTTTCCACTCAGAGGCCACAAAGTTCAGGCCGGCGGTAATGGCCGAGCCGGAGGCGGGCATCCCTCCCCCATCCGGGCCGTGGCAGGTTACGCACCCACCCTTGCCACGGTACAAGCCGTCACCCTGCCGGATCATGGTAAGCGTCATGCCCTGGGGAAGCCGGGGCAGCTCCTTCGCCTGCCCGTCCTCGTTGAGATCAACTACAACAGGCTCGGCTCCGGAGCGGGACCGCTCCTGGGCGTTCATCTCACTCGGCCTGAACCAGAAGACCAGCAGGGCGACCGCTATGAAGACCACTAGCCTCATCTCCCACCTCCTGCTGCTCCGGTTGCTCTGCCAGAGGTCGAGGGCAGCGCGAATGCCAGCAACTCGTCACTTCGTGGCGCATTGATCTGGTAGTTGCCGCCTGCGGGTACAGCCACGTACTGCTGTCCGTTCACGGCGTAACTGACCGGCGGGCCGTTCACCCCGCCGTTCGCCTGGTAGCTCCAGAGTTGCTTACCCGATTTCGCATCGAAGGCGAGGAACTGACGGTCCTTGGTCCCGGTGAACACCACACCGCCGCCGGTGACCACCGCGCCGCCGATCATCGGATCCTTCACCCGCTTTTGCCAGGCGACCTTTCCGCTCTTGAGGTCTACGGCGGAGAAGAGCCCGTATTGAGGCTCGCCGGTGCCGACGAAAGCGCCACCGAGCCATAAAGCGGGAGGCCGGAAGGGCTCCTGTTTGACTTTGTAGTTCATTGGCTGATGCAGCCCCAGCACGTAGAGATAGCCCGTCTCAGGACTGAAGGCGGCCGGGGACCATTCGGACCCGCCGTTGGCACCCGGCAGCATCCGGGTGCCCTTCGGGGTTGGGAGCGCGAACATGTTCTGCTGGGGGACGAAGGCCTGACTACGTCGGAGCGGCCGGCCGTCATCCCGGCGCATCATGTCGACCCAGCCGGTCTTGCCCGCCTGCGCTACCGCCGGGACGGTTTGTCCCGATGAATCGACGGCTTCGGCTAGAACCACCGGGCTGGCGGGATCGAGATCCCACACATCGTGGGGGATCTGCTGGAAGTGCCACTTGAGCCGGCCCGTACGGAAGTCCAGTGCGACGATAGAGTTGGTATACAGGTTGTCGCCTGGACGTACGCTGCCATCCAGGTCGGGGGATGGGTTCCCGACGGTGAAGATGACCAGGCTGCGCTCGAGATCGATCGCCGGCGCCTGCCAAACGCCGCCGCCGCCGCGTTGCCAGGCGTCGGCGTGTTTGGCACTGTCGCCTTTCTCCCGAGCGATGTTCCGATTCAGCTTCACGCCGAAGGGGTCGGTCTCGCGCCACTTGCCCCACCATCCGCCCTCCTCGGGGCTCGGGATCGTGTACCAGCGCCACACCTGATCACCGCTTTCCGCGTCCCGCGCCTCGATGAAGCCGCGGATGCCGTACTCGCCTCCACTGGTGCCCACGATGACTTTTCCATCGACCGCGATCACCGGCCCATTCAGGGCGTAGCCTTTGGTGTTGTCCGCGATCTGCTTCTCCCAAACGGTCTTGCCACTTTGAGCGTCGAGCGCCACCAGCTTGGCGTCGAGCGTGCCCATGTAGACCCGCCCGCCGTACACCGCCACCCCGCGATTGACCGGACCGCAACAGTGCACCGTGGTGGAGAACTCGTGGGCGTACTCCCACTTCTTCGCACCGGTCGCAGCGTCCAGAGCCACGACATGGTTGAGTGGAGTGGATACGTACATGGTCCCGTCGATCACCACTGGACTCGCTTCAAACGAATGCGGGATCCCGGTCTTGTAGCGCCAGGCCAGGCGGAGCTGTCCCACGTTGGCGGCGGATATCTGGGCCAGGGGGGAGAAGCGGCGGTTGCTGTAGTCCCGGCCATACGACGGCCAGTCGGCGCTGTCGGCGATTGCGCTGCGGAAGACGCTATCGGCTTGGGCCGCTCTTGCTCCACCTTCTCCGCCGGCTCGCTCTCCACCAGCCGCCTCGCTCTGATCTCGTCCACAGGCGGCCAGGAGATATGCCGCGCCGAGGAGGCTCAGCGGGACGATAGAATGTGGAAACTGCATCGCCGCCTCCAAAAGCAGATGGGAATGCACACCTTAGGGCGCCGATAGGCAGCCGGTGGTGACCCCCATCACAGTGAGGCCAGGTTGTGTTACGCAACCAGAAGGTTGCGTGTGCCGAGGTGTCGTGCTAGACTAATAGGCAACCAGAAGGTTGCCTACATACACAAAGGAGGCATCGATGAGCACCGCAAGCAAAGCCCCCAGCGGCTCCAGCACCGACCGAATCGAGAAAACGATCGTGCTCCGCGCCCCCCGGTCGAAGGTCTGGCGCGCCCTGACTGATCCGACCCAGTTCAGCGACTGGTTCGGAGCCACCCTCAAAGATCCGTTCACCCCCGGCGCACGGGTTCGCGGCCCGGTCACATACCCGGGGTACGAGCATCTCACCATGGACATCACCATCGAGCGGGTAGAGCCCGAGCGGCTCTTCTCCTGGCGTTGGCACCCGGGTGGCGACCCCGACATCGATCCGTCCGAGCCGATGACACTGGTAGTCTTCCAGCTCGAGGACGCTCCCGAAGGGACTCGCCTTACAGTGACCGAAACCGGCTTCGACCGGGTACCGGTTGCACGGCGAGGCAAGGCCTATCGGGAGAAC
Source organism: Gemmatimonadales bacterium (assembly GCA_025929805.1). GTDB lineage: Bacteria > Gemmatimonadota > Gemmatimonadetes > Gemmatimonadales > GWC2-71-9 > CAVVWJ01. Next base: position 9,561 of record JAICPP010000061.1, read on the forward strand.
GACGAAGGTTGGACCGGACAACTGGAGAATATTCGGAAGTACCTTGGCGCGGCGTAGAACCCCGGCTCCGGTTTTCGCTGCCCTGGGCGACGAGCACCGGCTCCGGCTGCTTGCCCGGTTGTCCTCCGGGCCGCTCTCCATCTCGCGGCTCACGGCGGGATCGGGCATGAGCCGGCAGGGCGTGACCAAGCACCTTCGGGTCCTCGAAGGGGCGGGGCTGGTGCGCGGCACACGGAAGGGTAAGGAGAGTCTCTGGTACCTGGAGCGGCGGCGGCTCGAGGAGGCGCGCCGCTCACTGGACCTGATCTCCCAGCAATGGGATCAGGCCCTCGGCAAGCTCAAGCGGTTCGTGGAAGGCTGAAGATTGCGAGGATCAACACCGGTTGTTTCTGGCACCCAGGTCGGCATCGAGCCGCAGCGTATCGCGCGCAGGCTGCCCCAACGCAAATTGCAGGGTACCACCGGCAATGTCGCTGCCCGATCCGGTACCGGACACACCCAGCTGGACCGTGGCTGGCCCCGGCACCGCAAAGGCGGGCCCGATTTCGACGAGATAGCTTCCGTCACGCCCCGTCGTCACCGGTCCGATCTGGACATCAACTGGGTGGGCCTGGTCCGGTCGATGCTGCGAAACTTTGAAGACCAGCGTGATTCCCACCACCCCAGTACCGCAGTCGGTAATTTGTCCCCGGACGGCTCCCGTGACCGGTGCGCCGGCCGAGATCAGCAGGCTTTCCACCTCGACGCAGCCAAACGCGGCGAAGAGAAGCGTCGCAGCCCATCCTATGCGGGCTGATGGGTGCGCCACCACCGGGTCGCCTCCTCCTCGCTCCAGGGCTCGATCTCGATCTCGGCCAACATCCGGTCCAGCTCCGCCGCGCTCTGCGGGCGGTCTTCCGGCTTTTTGGCGAGGCATGCAAGAACAACCCGATCCAGTTCGGGGGAAACGTCGAGCTCGGTGCGTTGCGATGGCGGACCCGGCAGTTCCTGGATGTGCTTGGCAATCATCTGGAAGCCACTGGCTGCATCGAACACCAGCTGCGCAGTCAGCAGGTAGTACGCAACGCAGCCGAGGGCATAGAGATCGGCGCGACCATCGCACTTCTCGCCCATGGCAAGCTCGGGTGACATGTACGCGGGCGTGCCGGGCGTGAGGCCGGCCGCCGTGGCCATCGAGTCCTCACCCGCGGTGGGCAGCACGGACTTGACCAGGCCGAAGTCGAGCACCTTCACGAAATCGTGCTGCAACCCGACCCGCCCCACGTGGATGTTGGCCGGCTTGATGTCACGGTGGACCAGGCTGGAGACGTGGGCCTCCTCCAGCGACTCGCACACCTGCCGCAGAATGTGGATCACCCGCTGCTGGGGCAGAGGCCCCTCCTTGCGCACCAGAGTCTCGAGATCCATCCCCTCCAGTAGCTCCATCACGAAATAGAGAGTTCCGTCTTCGGTCTCGCCAAAATCGTACAACTCGACGGTGTGCGGTGAGCGCAGCTGGGCCGCCGCCTCAGCCTCCCGGCGGAACCGGGCTACCGCCAGACCGGCACTCTTCCGGTCCCGGGCGGCGAGCACCTCAGGATGGATCAGCTTGATGGCCGCCGGTCGGGCCAGCATCCGGTGCGACGCCCGGTATACCTCCCCCATGCCGCCCCGACCGAGCAGCTCTCCCAGTCGGTAGCTACCCAGCTCCCGTTCTCTTGCAACCTGCTTTCCCAGTCGGGTGACTACGTGCGAAATCACGACCGCGACCCCAACCATGAGATAGCTGGGATAGTGCATCATGAAAGCGGTGAGAGCCGAACCATGGGGGTAGGTCCCGGCTGCATGTGCGATGATCATGCCGAGCGGGTCCATAGATGCGGCCACGAGCCCGGCTATTGCCATCTTCCAGGGGGAGGCCGGCACCAGCGCGGCGAACATCAAGATGACCGGTCCGGTCCAGGTGATCATTGGCCGGGCATCCATCGGGGTGGCCCACGCAGGCTCCCAGTGGATCATGAGTCCGATCAAGGCCGCACAGGCCACCATATAGACCAGAGCCAGGTCCATAACCAGCCCCGGATCGTGCTGCCCGCTGCGGAGATAGGCATACAGTCCCAGCGAGAGCAGCACGCCGGCGGCGCAGATGCTTTCACTGGCGCCGAATTCGGCCCAGCGGGGATTCCCTGGGTCGGACAGGTACAAGGCCATGTGGGCCAGCGCTGGTCCCATGATCCACAGGCCGGCCCCAACCAGCGAGAGAATCTGAAGTCGACTCGAAGCCTGCCGGAGCAAGTCGACCGGAAAGCCGCGGCGATGGCCCGCCGCGGTCTTGAGCTCCGCAGGAGTATCTCGCGCTGGCAGGCCGATCAGTTTGGCTTGGGGCATAGTTGAAAATTACGGGTCGAACCGCCCGTAAGGGTAGGGTGGGTCACGAGAGCCGTCTCACGCCTCTCACTAGGCGACGGGTGTCCCGTTTGCAACGAGCCGAGATGCAGCGGCTTCAGGCGCGGGCGGCGGTCGGATCGCGGGTGACTGCCGGGCTGCTGGCCATTGCGGCGGCGGCGATGGAAGTCGCGCGTTATCTCTGCGCTAGTCGATCCCGACCCGTCCCTCGATCGAGGCGATCAGCTTGGCCGAGTCATACCCCACGCCGTCCTTGAAGACGGTGGTAGGGTTTCGAATGACCGTCGGATCCTGCGACAAGTCGCCGCGAAGTACTACCAGGTCAGCGAGCTTTCCGCGCTCGATCGAGCCCAGTCGCCGGTCGACTCCCAGGATCTTGGCACCATTCAGAGTCATGATCCGGATGGCCTCGGGAACACTGAAGCCGGCCTCGATGAACAGTTCGTAGTTCCTCTGGTCGCCGTAACCCGCCAGAGCGCCCCCGATACCAGTAGGATCTACGCCGGCACCCAGGAGCCCGCCCGACTTCACGAACTCCCGCTCGAAGGCCATGGCGCTCCGCAACCCCTCCACCGCGATGGGTCCACTCTCCGCGGAGTCGATCTCATGGCGGATCTTGAGGTAGCTCTCCCGGACCTCCGGGGCCATGGCGTTGAGCACGCGCGGCTCGCGGGTCGGGCGACCGGCGACAAACGGCTCGTACACCGCCAGCGTGGATGTCATGGAGACACCCCGCTTGACCATGGTCTGGATGACGGAGCGCGCGGTCTCGCTGCTGGCGTCCGCCTGACTGTTCCGGCCGATGTCTGCTATAGGACAGACATCCGGTTGCCTCGATGAGACGAAGTCCGAGGCGGTCAAGAGTCCGTGCTCGAGATTGTCGATACCCAGCTCCACGGCCTCACGGAATGAGACCGAGCAGAGGTGGCCGGTGACTTTCATCTTGTGCTTGTGCGCTTCCTCGATGGCGGCGCTCAGCTCCGCGCGGCGGATGTCGGTGTAGGCCTTGATCCAGGTGGCTCCTTCGCTGCCCCAATAGGCAACGAACCTCCGGGCCTCCTCTGGAGAGGTCACCACATCCATGCTTCCGCCGCCGCCCGCACCGGTTATGTAGGGCGCGGTGAGGTGGATCCGCGGTCCGGGAACGAGGCCGCTGTCGATGGACTGCCGGAGGTTGATTTCGGCGTAGGGAGAACGACCACCGGCAGTGCGGATGGTGGTAACTCCGGATGCGAGATACAACCGGGGACCGGTATAGGACATCTGAGCGGCCCGCCCACCGGCCGCGGTGTAGAACAGATGGTTGTGCATGCCGATCAGCCCGGGGATGACCGTATGCCCCTTGAGGTCCAGACCGAGAGCACCGGCTGGCACCCGTACTCGTGCTGCGGGCCCCACCTCAGCAATGCGGCCGTCGCGGATCACCACCGTTTGATCGGAGGCCGGCCGTTTCCCGGTTCCATCCACCAACAGCACGTGGGTCAGCGCGACCACCGCCGTATCCACGCTGACGTACTTTCGCACTTCCTCGGACAGGGAGTCGGGACGCTGGGCCGGCAGCGTGCGAGTAAAGAGCGAGACCAGCGCAAGTGCGAGCACGGTGATGCGCATCGATGGCTCCAGACTATTCAACGGTGAATCCCATCATCATTCCGGCAGATAGGTGCTCGGCGATGTGGCAGTGTCCCATCCAGTGGCCCGGGTTGGACGGGTCGAGCAGAATATCCACCGAGCCGCCCGCGGGCACCAGCACGGTGTCCTTCCACACCAGGTTGCGGGTGGGCTCGCCGTTGACCGATAAGATCAGAAAGCGCTGGCCGTGGAAATGGATGGGGTGCTGCATGGCGTGGACGCTCTGCCGCTCACTGACCAGACGAACCCTGACCGGCTCACCCCGGCGGAGCCGCCACTGGATATCCATGTTTTTTCTTCCGGTGGCCGGATCGCTGAGGATCCAGCGCACCTGCCTTCCGGTGGAGGCCCAGTTCATCATCGGCATCGTTCCGCTCCACTCCACGGGTGGGAAGTAGATGGAATCGAGCTGCATCAGCCGCTGACTGACCGGCGGAAGCCCCTGGGTCTCCAGTGTGAGCACCAGCACCTTCTCCGGCGCGCGCGCCGCCGCGTGCCGGTAGCGCTCGAGCTCGCTGCCGACGCGATGGTGCGTAAGCTGGGCAAAGCTCGTTCCCAGGTCGGGCCGGATTGGCTGCGGTCCAACCTCTACCATTCCAAGCGTGTCGCTCTGGTCGAAGAAGCGCCCGTACAGGTGGTCGAGACCACGCACCCGATTCACCAGCGCCACCTTGCCCGGCCGATCGAATCGCAGGTGCACGATATACCGCTCCGCCGGCGCAATCACCAGGTTCGGGCTCCACTCCTCCCGCTGATAGGGTCCCATATCGGAGCCCACCACCTTCATCCGGGCGCCGGGGAATGAGAGGTTCAGCGTGCGGGCATTGGCCGCGTTAGTCAGATAGAACCGGACCACCTCG
>JAICPP010000016.1 GCA_025929805.1 Gemmatimonadales bacterium
CTGGCCCGAAGGGGCATGCGATACCGCGCGGCCGAAATAACGAGCGGCGCCACGCTGCCGATCAGAGTCGCGAGAGTGATAGCGATCAGGGACAGTTCCCGGCGCCAACGCCAAACCAGCGGTGCCACGATCAGAGTCGCGAGAGTAGCCCCCAGGATCATCCAGTAGCCGTCGTAAACTCGCAGCTCGGGAATGGAAGCGGCATGCGCGGCCCAAGCGGCGCAGGCGAACGCCACCAGCGCAATGAGGGCAGCCACCAGCTGGCCGGTCCTGCGGCTGGTCATTTCATTGTCTCAACCCGAGCTCACTTGCCGTGGTGAGTGTTACCACCCGGTGTCCTCGGGCTTCCAGCGAGTCTCTTCCTCCCTCTTCTCGATCCACTACCGCTAGGACCCCCAACACCCTACCTCCAGCCTCCTGTACGGTGGAGAGCGCCCGGACGGCAGACTCACCGGAAGTGATCACGTCCTCCACCACAACCACAGCATCTCCCGACTGGAAATTCCCTTCTATGAGGCGTCCGGTTCCGTGGGACTTGGTTTGCTTGCGAACGCTGAACGCGTTGACCGGATGAGCACTGCCGTGGCTCGCCGCCGCGATGGCATAGGCGACCGGGTCGGCCCCCATGGTAAGTCCGCCCACCCCAACAGGCTTCCAGCCGGCCCGCGCAATTGCTTCCCAGCCCATGCGGCCGATGAGCACCATCCCCTCGGCCGACATCGTGGTGCGACGGCAATCGATGTAATAGGAAGATCGCCGCCCCGAAGCCAAAACGAACTCGCCCCGCTCCACCGAGCGCTCCAGCAGTAAGCGCCGGAGCGACTCGAGTTCTGTCACTCTCCGCCCTTGCGGAACAATCCGGTGAGAAAACCGCCCCGTTTGGGAGCCTCGTCTCGGGCCGCCGCACAGAAGGCTCGAGCGAACTCCTCCACCGTGCGATACCGCTTCGAAAGGTCTCGCTCCAAGCCGCGCATCACCGTTGCCTCGACCGCGTGGGGGAACCGCACTCCGCGACGGGCTTCGTTCAATGGTATGGGAGCCTGGGTCAGCAGTTGCTGGAACAGCTCTCGTGGATTCTTTCCGGTAAAGGGAAGGCAACCGGTGAGCAGGTAATAGGTGATGGTGGCCAGGCTATATACATCTGCTTGCTCTTTGACCAGCTCCCCGCTCAGGGTCTCCGGGGCCACGTATTGGAGAGTGCCGACGAAGAATCCGGCCCGGGTGAGCCGCTCCTCCGGATTCAGCTCCGCGTCCCGGGCAATGCCAAAGTCCAGCAGCTTGGCGGTCTGCTGGGCGGGGTCGTACATGATGTTGGCGGGTTTGAGATCGCGGTGGATGATTCCGGCCCGATGGGCTGCCGTGAGGGCCGCCCCGATCTGTTCCACGATCTTTGCCACCAGAACCGGTGCGAGATGGCCCGACCGGTTGACGAACTCCGCTAGCGGTTCCCCCTCGGCCCACTCGAGGGCCAGGTAGTGAAGCCCCTCGAACTGGCCGTAATCATAGGTCCGCACGATGTTGGGATGACTGACCCGTGCTCCGTACTCTGCCTCCCGCAGGAAACGCTTGACCGCCACCGGGTCTTGCGCCAGGCGGGAGCGAAGAATTTTCACTGCGGCTACACCCCGTTCGGGGTGCTCCGCTCGATAGACCGTAGCAGTTCCACCTTCGCCGACGTACTTGGTAAGGTGGTAGCCAGCGATGGTCCGGCCGGTCAGCACGTCGCCATTCATGAGTTGGCCAAGCTACTTAATCACACAAGAGGCAGCAAGTTGGCTCAACGCCTGCTTGACGCCTCTCCGCCGACGTCACTAACCTTCCGCCGACCCGCTGTGGCGGGTCTCATTTGTTTCCTCGGAGGGAAATCCATGCGTCGGCTGGGTACGGTGGTGCTGCTCTGCGCCGCAACACTGCATTGCGGCAGCTGGAGGCGAGTCGGCACTCAGGACGCGCCCACGCCGGCCGATCAGCTCACCCAGGTGGTCAACGGTCCCAGCTATTACCAGCGATTGGGACGCCTAGCCGCCGGAGACCCGCTGCCCTTTGTGGGCACCGTCGCATTTGCGGCGGGTCCCGGTGACTCGGTCATTACCATCCTCGGGCTCTCCCTCGAGAACCGGGCACTGGCCTTCCAACGGGATAAGAATCTCTTCGTTGCTCGCTACCGTGTGGCCATTTCGTTCCAACGGGAAGGAGCTCGCAGCATCGAGTTGAGCCGGGACGAGATCGTGCGGGTGCCGACATTCCAGGAAACGCTCCGAGCCGACGAAAGCGTGTTGTTTCAGCAGATCCTTCGCTTGACCCCGGGCTCCTACAACGTCACCGTGACGGTTCGCGATGCGAGCTCCACCTCCGAGAGCCGGGCCCAGGGACGCTATACGGCGCCCAGCTTTCACCCGGGCACCACCTCGGCTCCAATTCTCGCTTACCAGGCGACCGGTCGGGGTAATCGGTCCGATCCTTTATCAGTGGTTCTCAATCCGCGCGGCGCGGTCGGGTATGGGGCCGATACGCTGCTGGCGTACATCGAGGGCTATGACCTCTCCGGGCCGATCACGGTTCCGTTTGAGGTGCTCGACGAGCAGCAGGAGGTCATCTACAGCGATTCGCTGCGGTTCCGGGGAGGCAGGCCAGTAGAAAGTCAGGTCGTACGCCTGGCTCCGGACAGCATCTCCCTGGGAGAGCTGAAACTGGTGCTCGGCAGCGGGCCCGGCCAACGGACGACTTCGGCCCTGGTGTCGTTCTCTCAGGCCTGGGTGATCACCAACTTCGACGAGATGCTCGACCTCCTCCGCTACTTCGGGCAGGACGCGCGGGTGAACGCCATGCGAAAGGCCCGCCCTTCGGACCGTTCGCGGATGTGGCGCCAGTTCTATGCCGACACCGATCCCAACCGGGTTACGCCCGAGAACGAGGCACTGAACCTGTACTTCGGCCGGATCGGCTCGGCCAACTCTCGCTTCACGGACGAAGGCGTTCCGGGGTGGCGTACCGATCGGGGTGAGGTCTTTATCACCCTCGGTCCACCGGACGAAAGCATCGAGACCACGCCGGGTACGGCCGGAAGAGTGGTACGCTGGAGCTATCTCAATTATCGCCTCTCATTGTTCTTTCAGGACGAAACCGGCTTTGGCCGCCTCCGACTCACGCCAGGCTCCCGGGCGGAATACGAGCGAACGCTCAATCGTGTAAGGAGGCAGAGCTAGCCCGCCCGCCGGTCCGCCAGTCCGCTTTATCTTTGAGCATGCCCCCCAACCACAATCCACCTCAGCTCTTCCTCATCGACGGCTACGCGCTGATTTATCGCGCCTTTTACGCGATGATCTCCCGGCCGCTCCGCACGGCCAAGGGTGAGAACACCTCGGCAGCGTGGGGAGTGGTCAACTTCCTCCTTCGACTCCGCGAAAAGTACCGGCCGGACTATGTGGCCTGGATCAATGACGCGGGCACCTCCTTCCGGGAGGAGCGCTATTCCGAATACAAGTCCACCCGGGAGAAGCTGGACCTGGAGCTACAGGATGACTTCAATCGCTCGGTCGAGCGGATCTGTGACCTGCTCGATGCGTTCGGGATCCCGCTAATTGCTATCCGAGGGTACGAGGCGGACGATGTGATCGGCACGCTGGCCCACGCGGCAGCGGCGCGCGGGCTCCAGGCCGTCATCGTCTCCGGTGACAAGGACTTTTATCAGCTGGTAGGGCCGGGCATTGCGCTTCTGAATCCGGGGCGGGGAGGCCCGGCTGCGGTGGACGAAGTATGGGTAGATGAGTCGAATGCCTCCGATCGACTGGGCGTGCCGCCCCGCCAGGTGGTGGATTTCCTCGCGCTGGTAGGGGATTCGTCCGACAACATTCCCGGCGTAAAGGGGATCGGTGAAAAGGGAGCCCAGAAGCTTCTGGCCGAGTTTGGTGACCTGGACACGATGCTGGCCCGGGCCGGCGAGGTCACGGCAAAGCGTCCGCGGGAAGCCCTGCTGAGCCAGGCGGAGAACGCCCGACTCTCGCGGGAGCTGGTGACCATCAAGCGGGATGTGCCGGTCGAGCTCGACGTAAACGATCTGGTGCTCCGGGAACCGGATCGCGAAGCCGTCATCCGGCTGTTGACCGAGCTGGAATTCTATTCTCTGGTTCGACGTCTCAGTGAGTCACCCATTCCGCCCGATATTACCGAAACGCCACCGGCGGAGGTGGCTGAGGGCAACGGCGAGCTGGACTTCTCAGCCGACTCGTGGCTGAGCCTCTCCGATCTGTCCGGTCCTTCGGCTCCCTCGGTAACGGTCCTAGATGACCCAGAGGCACTGCCGGCACTGGTAGAGCGGCTGCGGGCCGCCCCACTGGTGGGGATAGATGTCGAGGGAACCAGTCTCGAGGCCCGAGCTGCTGAGCTGGTGGGTCTCTCCCTGGCCGCCAGCCCGGAGGAGGTGTGGTATCTGCCGTTTGGTCATACCTCGGCCACCGGTGAGCTTGCCGCTCCAGTGCCGGTCAGAAACCTGCCGCCACTCAGCGACTCCGCCTCCGCACCGCTGTATGCCCTGTTGACCGATCCAGAGGTGCCCAAAGCCGGCCATGACATCAAGTACGATTGGCAGGTGCTGCGCGGTGCGGGCGTGGAGCTGGCGGGAGTTACCTATGACTCCATGCTGGCGAGCTTTGTGCTCGACCCGGGCCGTCGATCCCATGCCATCGATACGCTGTGTCTGGAGCATCTGGGACGCACCCTACAGACCTATCGAGACCTCGCCGGAGCAGGCAAGTCTGAGATTCCATTTGCCCAGGTCGCAGTGCCACTGGCCGCCAACTACTGTGGCACGGATAGCGCGACTGTATTAGCCCTCCACCACTACTTCGCACCGATGCTGCAGGAAATGTCTCTGGAGCCGTTGCTCCGGGATCTGGAGCTGCCACTGCTCGAGGTCCTGGTCGACATGGAATGGGACGGCATCACCATAGACCGGGCCCTGTTCCGAAAGCTCAGTGACGAGCTGAGCGGCGATCTACACCGCCTCGAGCAGGAGATCACCCGGGTCGCAGGCATGGAGGTGAATCTCAACTCGCCCCGCCAGCTCGCCAGCGTGCTCTTCGAGCGGCTTCAGCTGCCAGTACTGAAAAAGACCAAGACCGGACCGTCCACCGATGCCGACGTTCTGGAGCAGCTGGCCGCCATGGGACACGAACTGCCCCGGCTCGTGCTTGAGTACCGCGAGCTGCAGAAGCTCAAGAACACCTACGTGGATACACTACCCGAGCGGATCAACCGGAAAACCGGCCGGATCCATACCAGTTTCAACCAGGCCGGGGCCGCCACTGGACGGCTCAGCTCCGCGGAGCCGAACCTCCAGAACATCCCTATCCGAACGGCCCGAGGTGAGGCCATCCGTGCCGGCTTCATCCCTCGCCAGGGCTGGGTCTTTCTCGTGGCCGACTATTCCCAGATCGAGCTGCGGATCATGGCTCATCTGTCGGGAGACCCCGCATTCATTGAAGCGTTCCGGCAGGGCGGCGACATCCATCAGCAGACCGCGGCCCTCATCTTCAATGTGCCGCCCGAGCAAGTGACTCCCGAGATGCGCGCGCGGGCCAAGACCATCAACTTCGCCACGATCTACGGCCAGGGCGCCTTTGCATTAAGCCGGCAGCTGGGGATATCGCACGAGGACGCTAGAGGGTTTATCGCTCGTTACTTCGAGCGATTCTCGGGGGTTCGCGCCTTCCTCGATCGCCAGATCGAGCTGGCTCGGCAGCAAGGCTATGTCGAGACCCTGTTCAAGCGCCGCCGGTACATCCCCGAGCTCAAGGAGCGCAACTTCAGCCTCAGGGCCTATGGTGAGCGCAACGCGCAGAACTCACCACTGCAAGGTTCCGCAGCGGACCTCATCAAGCTGGCTATGGTGAAGATCCACCGAGCCATCCGGGGCCGGGGGCTGGCCGGTCGCATGCTGCTTCAGGTGCACGACGAGCTGGTATTCGAGGTCCCCCCGGAGGAGGTCGACGCCGTGAGTGAACTGGTCCGGGAACACATGGAAAACGTGGTAGCGCTCCAGGTTCCGCTGGTGGTGGACATAGGGGTCGGCCCCAATTGGCTGGAAGCGAAGCGATGAGCCGACGCGCTCAAAACTTGCATTGAAGCGCTCCCGGTCCGGCCCTCGTCCGGATCGCTCATACTCCGGAGACCTATGAAACGTGCAGTGCTGCCTCTAGTCACCCTAGGGCTTCTTGTCATGGTCGCGGCGGACCGACTCTCGCTCGCGTCGGGGTCTATGACCTCCGACCCGGTGATACAAGGCCCCAGTGACACCCGTTCCGGCACCGTAGCCCTCGATAGTTTGGGTAGCGACGGAGGCCGGAGCGGTGCGACCAGTGCTGCTCCCATCGCCGACGTGCCCAAGACGCCAACCCTCGATCGGCTGGCTCGCCTAGCCGTTCGGCAGCAGCTGAGTCGGATGGCCGGGCTCACCTACCTCGATTCTCTCATCGTTAGCACCGACTCGGTGGTCCGCCGTTGGCCCGATCGGAACGGCACCCCGCTGCGAGTGTCGATCATCGAAGGTGGCCCCTCCGGCTATCAACCTCGCATGATGGGCCATGTGCGCGAAGCGCTGGGACTTTGGGAGGGGGCGGGGCTCGGCGTGAGGTTCGCGACAGTCGCCGACACGCTGGCGGCCGAGATCCTGGTCCGGTGGATCGATCATTTCGATTTCGATCGCGCCGGGCAGACCGATCTCACCTGGGATCAGGCGGGCAGGGTACGTAAGGCGTCGATCCTCCTGGCGCTGCGAACCAACACCGGAGTGGTCCTGCCCGATGGGGCCCTGCTCACGGTCGCAGTACACGAGGTCGGGCATGCCTTGGGTCTGCCACACTCCTCCGACTCGAGCGACGTCATGTTTCCGGCCACCCGGATCGGAGCGCTGTCCGATCGCGACCGGCGTACAGCCCAGTTGTTGTACCAGCTTCCTACCGGTCCGGTTCGAGATCTGGCCAGGGCGCCATGAGAATGAGAACTCTGCTGCCGGCTTTGCTCGTTACTCTCTGGCATCCGGCGTACGCCCAGACGTTCGATCAGATCGATGCTGCGGTGAACCAAGGAATCCGGCGTGGCATTTACCCCGGGGCAGTCGTGGTCATCGGGCGCAGCGATTCGGTGCTGTATGCCCGAGGGTACGGCCATTTCACCTGGAATCGGACATCTCCGGTCCCCACGCCCGATTCCACGTACTGGGACATTGCCTCGATAACCAAAGTGATGGGCACTGCCAGTGCGGTCATGCGCCTCGTGGATGCCGGACGCGTCGATCTTCATGCTCCAGTGCGTCGCTACCTGCCTCGGTTTTCCGGCGGGCCTAAGGATCAAGTAACGGTGCGCATGCTGCTGGACCATACCAGCGGTTTGCGGAGCTACGCGCCTTTCTTCAAGCACTCGCGCTCGCGTGCCGGAGCCATCGAGCTGCTGTACGCGGAGCGCTTGACCCGGCGACCCGGCGACCTGCCCGTCTATAGCGACCTCAACGCGATCTTACTCGGCCTGGTGATCGAAAGCGTCTCCGGAATGCCCCTCGACCGCTTCGTATCACGCGAGGTCTTCGAGCAGCTTGAGCTGGCGCATACCACCTATCATCCCACCCCGGCGATCCGCAGGCGGACGGTGCCCACCGCGCTGTGGCGCGGTCATCCGGTGCAGGGTCAGGTAAACGATCCCAACGCCCTCCTCCTGGGCGGTGCCGCAGGCCACGCGGGCATCTTCTCCACCGGAATGGACCTGGCCCGCTATGCCCAGGTCTGGCTCCGATCCGGCACGGGGCCCAGCGGACAGTGGGTGAGCGCCCCGACCGTACAACTGTTCCTCACTCGGGGAACGAACAGCGGCCCCCGACTGCTCGGCTGGGATACGCCCGAGCTCAACCTGGACGAGCCGAGCCTCTTCGGAACCCTCATCAGTGATGCGGCGTATGGCCACACCGGCTTCACCGGCACCCAGGTCTGGATCGATCCAACTCGGAATTTGTTTCTGATCTTCCTGACCAATCGGACCTTCGATCCTAAGGTAAGGAATTCCCTGCATGGACTGCGGGATGTGAGGGTGGCACTGTCCGATGCTGCCATCCGCCTGGTGCCCCACACCTGCCAACAGGAGCTGGTCGCCCAATGCTGAGTGCTCGGGTGTATCTTTGACATCTGGTCCCCGGTCCCCGGTCCCCGGTCCCTGGTGTTGTTCAGATGCTCACTCCTGATGCTATCCGTAAAGCACTCCGCGCAGTAAAAGACCCGGAGCTCAACCTCAACATCATCGATATCGGCTTGGTGTATAACATCGAGGTCGATGAAAGCGGCGACGTCCGGGTAGAAATGACCTTGACGTCACCGGGTTGTCCGGCGGGAGCGGAAATCATTGCGGACGTGAAGCGAGTGGTGGGGGATATGGAGGGAGTGCGGGCGGTGGAGGTGGAGCTGGTGTGGGATCCCTACTGGACCCCCGAGAAGATGGATCCCCGGGTTCGTACCTTCCTCGGCTTCTAGAGCACGGCTCCGGACTGGCGGAGAGCAGCCAGCAAACTGGTCCCAAGCTCGCGCAACTGCCACCGGCGCAACTCTGGGATTTCCTCCATTTCGCCGGGTGTTCCTGGATCGATCCGCGCAACAGCCTCCAGCACTCCATTCGGGCACAACACCCCTGGTGGGAGATTGTAACGCTGAGCCAGGGTGTTGCGAGCCGTCTTGAGCCGCTCGAGCCGGGCGTCGAACGCCGGGTCTGGTGGCTGCCGCTGCCGCCGCTTGACTTGCGGCAGGTCGCGCTCGGGAATTTGCCGGCCGCGCTGCACTGCGGCTAAGATCTCCCTGCCACGCCGCTCGATCTGATCGGTACCGATCCCCCGTACAGTTTTTAACTCCGCCAGGTCCCGCGGCGGTGACTTGGCCATGACCAGCATCGGTTCATTGTTGAGGATCCGGAACGGAGCCTTGTCAGTTCGCCGGGCAATTTCTTCGCGCCACTGAAACAGCTCTCGGAGTATGGCTAGCCCCCTTCCATTCAGGGCTTTTGCTCCCTTGACCCGCAGGTAACCCGGCTCCTCCGGCTCCGCCGCCAGGCGTGGCGCTGCACTGAGCTCCTCGAATTCCTCCTCCGCCCATTCCAGGCGTCTTAACTCGCGCAACCGTTCCCGCAGGAGGTCGCGCAGGATCGGAAGGTGCTGGGTGTCTGCTGCCGCATAGTTCAGCATTTCGGGCGTAAGCGGCCGGGCCGACCAGTCCGCACGCTGGTACCGTTTGTCCAGACGCACTCCCAAATACTTTTCCAGCAAGGCTGCGAGCCCGATAGCAGGCTCATTGATCAACTGCGCGGCGATGCGGGTGTCGAAGAGATTCGTGGCTCGGAAGCCGTATTCATTTTCCAGCAGTCTCAGGTCGTAGTCAGCATCGTGCAGCACGACCTCTCGATCAGGGTCGGCCAACAGCTCTCCCAGCGGCTCCAGATGAGTTACGGCGAGGGGATCGATGACAGCGGTTTCCTGGCGGGACGAAAGCTGCAGCAGATACACTCGATCCTGAAAGCGATGAAAGCTTGCGGCTTCCGTGTCGAGTGCAATGAGAGGCTCGGACTCCAGCCGCTGGAAAAGCCGCTCCAGCTCGGCTTGGGTCTCGATTAAGCGTATCTCGTTGGGCCGGCTGGCTGCTCCCGCGGCGAGATTCACGCCGGAAGCTTGCCGGAGGTTGCGCAGGAACGCAACGGCACTCAGTCCGGCTTGCCTACGAGCTCCAGCCCGGCCGCGATCTCGTCGAATGCCTTCGACAGTGTTTTGAAGAACTCGGCGTCGGGCTGTGGGCTTCCCCCCATAGCCGCGTCCATCTGCAGCTTTCGGGCAAGCCGAGCGGCGTGGCGGATGTAGTCGGTAGCTGGTTTCATAATGAGTGGGGCGGCGGGGCGGATACCCGCTTGCGGGTGAATAGGCAGCTGGACGGTGGTTCGGTCATTGAACTGGCAAACTTAGACCGGGGTCAAGCAGAAGTCAGCGGTTCGCCGGCCCGCCGATCCCCCCGCTCGCGGGTACCCGTCCTGCCGCCTCGCTATTATTTCCCCATGTCCCTCCCCGAGATCGACCTCGTCGTTTATCCCGATGAGTGCGACGCCTTCGGGCATCTCAACCAGGCCTCGTTCCTGAGTCTGTTCGAGCGGGCGCGCTGGGAGATGCTCCATCGGGGTCCGGGTATGGACGTCTTTACCCGCGCCGGCGCTTGGCCGGCTTTGCGCAAGACGGTCATAGATTATCGCGCCGCGGCATTTCCAGGAGACGTGCTCCGCTTCCAGCAGACACTCACCCACCATGGCCGCACCAGCTTTACGATGCGGCAGAACGCCCGCCGGGTGCGTGACGACACCCTCATCGCCAGCGCAGAATTCGTGTTTGTCTGTATCGACCGCGATGGGCGGCCGGTGCCGGTACCGCCTGAATTCGGCGAGTACATGCACGCGCGACGGGAAACCTCCGGAAACGTGCAGCGACTCATGGTTCACGGTGTAAACCTGGCGGTCGAGGTACTGGGTGAAGGCCCGGCCATCCTGTTCGTGCATGGATATCCGCTCGACCGCACGATGTGGCGAGCCCAGACGGAAGGGTTGCAAGGCTATCGCCGCCTGGCTCCGGACCTGCGCGGAATGGGTCAATCGGACGCTCCCGACCTGGGCTATAGCATGAACATTTACGCCGCGGATCTGGCCGCCCTGCTGGACGCGCTTGGGGTGGATGAGGTGATCTTGTGCGGTCTGTCGATGGGCGGGTACGTGGCGTTCGAGTTTCTCCGCCGGTGGCGATCGCGGGTGCGTGGCCTTGTGCTCATGGATACCCGGGCGGAAGCAGATTCACCGGACGGTCGGCGGGCCAGAGATGCCGCTGCCGCTACCGCGCGGGAGCGCGGACCTCATGCGATCGCCGAAGCCATGTTGCCGAAAATGCTCGGCCCTGCCACACTGAATCACCAGCCGGACGTCGTCGAGCGGGTGCGGGGCATGATGTCGAGCACCCCGGTGGCGGGGATAGTGGGCGCCCTCACCGCCATGCGCGACCGTCCAGGAAGCGAGTCCCTCCTGCCCACCCTGGAGGGCCTGCCCACTCTGGTAATGGTGGGTGAACACGATAGTCTCACGCCGCCGGAAAGCGCGCGAGCGATGGCCGACGCCATTCCCGGAGCCCGGTTGTCGGTGATATCAGGAGCAGGGCATCTTCCCCCGGTCGAGCAGCCGGGACCGGTCACCGATCAACTGCGAGCATTCCTGGCATCGGTCCAGTGAAACCTTTTGGGGGCCTTGCGCGTCTAACTCTCTGGCGACGGCGTTCGATCCTGTGATCACCGCGCCAAATTGTTGTCCTTCCACACCTCGGCTCCGGGATCGCGGCCAAGCAGTACGATCCCGGGGCTCCTTCTTTATAGCGGTAAGCAGGAAGCGGTAAGGGGGCAAGGCACAAAGAGGGGGCCTCGAGTTACCGAAGCCCCCGCTCACTGCTTACCGCTTAGCGTTGAGGTCTTCCCGGCGGACTCTCGCTGTTGAATACCTCTTTGTTCTTCTCGATGAAGGAGGTGTATTGCGGGGGCACGTCCTCCTCCGGAAAGATGGCCGTGACCGGACACTCTGGCTCGCAGGCGCCACAATCGATGCACTCGTCGGGATGTATGTAGAGCTGGTCCTCGCCCTCATAAATGCAGTCCACCGGACAGACATCTACGCAGGCGCGGTCCTTTACTCCAATGCAAGGCTCGACAATTACATAAGTCATCCTGCAGCTCCTCCGACGGAATAGCGCCACCCCCCGGCGCAACATCGCAAAGGTATACGAAGGGGGGTGAGGAGGCGCAAGGGGCATGCCGCCTCCCTTATTCTTCCTGTCTCATGCTCTTCAGAGCGATTCTGTTCGCTGCATCCGTGGCAGCGACGCCGATGGACGGACAGACTTGCCGTCCTGTCCGCACCGCGCTGGTGCTCTCCGGTGGTGGCGCCAAGGGCCTGTCACACATTGGGGTCCTCCGGGTGCTGGACAGCCTGGGCGCCCGTCCGGATCTGGTGGTCGGCAGCAGCGTGGGAGCCATAATCGGCGGCATGTACGCGAGTGGCTACAGCGGAAGAGAAATCGACTCGATCGCTCGTTCGCTTCCGATGGCCGATCTTTTTCGCACCTATCAGCCGCGCGCACCCCGCTCCCTCGGCCAGCTACAGCCGCTGGTAGTGTGGGAACAGGGCGAGCGGCGTTTCTATCTGCAGAACGCCGCCGTTGCCGAGACCGAAGTCAATGCGCTGGTGAACTCCGCGATGTTGCGAGGTAACCTGCTGGCTCGAGGTAACTTCGATTCGCTTCCCATTCCCTTCCGTGCGGTCGCCGCCGATCTGGGCGATCGATCTGTCGTCGTGCTTCGTTCCGGAGACCTGGCTCGGGCCGTGAGAGCCAGCTTTGCTGTTCCGCTTGTCTTCGCCCCCGAATCACTGGATGGGCGTATTCTGGCGGACGGCGGGCTGGTCGCTAACGTGCCCATTGCCGTCGCTCGCGCAGCTGGGGCAGAACGGGTGATCGTGTCCGATGCTACGGAACGTCTGAGAGATTCTCTCGACCTCTACTCGCCGCTGGAGTTGGCCGACCGGTTGCTGTCGTTCCTGTTCACACAACCCGCAGATAGCCTCCAGGCTGGCGATGTGCTGGTGCGTCCCGATGTCGATGGCTTTACCGGACTCAACTTCTCGCCCGCCAACGTCGACGCGTTGATCCGTCGAGGCATCAATGCAGCGGATACTGTTCTGCCCAACATCAAATGCTTGCCGCAAGGCTCGGCGGGAAATGCCCGGGTACTTCCCAGGCGGATCAGCCGCTACGAGATCGCGAGCCCCACGTCATCAGAGCGGCTCTCACTGGAACGGCTGCTGGGCCTGGGGCTCAGTGATTCACTGGAGCCCGAGCTGCTGCGAGGACGGGTACGACAGCTCGCTTATTCAGAGGACTATCAGGCAGTGTGGCTATCACCCCGCGGCGGGGGAGATACGATCTCGTTCCACGTCTCCGTTCGGCGGAGTGCCCGGCGGGTAGCAGGGCTCGGCCTGGCGTACGACAACGAATTGGGCGGCAGGATGTGGGTCGGCGCGGTCGACCGACGCCTGCTCAATCTTGCTTTGGAAGGGAGCGCAGCCCTGTTCGTCGGGGAGCTTCGCCGCGAGTTCTACTCGGGTTTGCGAAGGACCTTCCAGCTGGGCCGCCAGCTCATGACCCCCGCAGCCACCGTCCGGATAGGAAGGGAATCGATCCGCCGGTTCGATCCGGATGGGTCCGAGATCGATCCGATTAAAACGGCGGAAATCCTGGGCTTCCTGGGAGTGGAGCGGGTGTTCCCCGGCGGTTGGCAAGCCACTCTGGGATCGGTGATCCACGACTGGGACGAATCCGGGCGCGATCGCTCGACGGTGGGCGGGGCCGTGAGCCTCCAGAAGGAAACCGCTTCGGGTTTACGTCTAGGGCAGGTGTCCTTCCTATGGACCGGCATCTACCGCCGGGTGAGCCTCGATGGCGATGCCTACGCTCGGATCGGCCCGGTCCGGCTCCGGCCCAGAGCACGATTTGGTTGGGGAGAGAAACTGCCGCTCCAATCCACCTTCCTGCTGGGGGGGGTGGATGGTTTTCCGGGCCTTCACATCGGCGAGCGTCGAGGCGACCGCGAAGCACTGCTTGGACTGCTACTGACCTGGCCCCTACGGGGTCCGTTGGTGGGAAGAGTGGAGGTTGCCGCCGGACGCTCGGCGCTGGGCGGTCCGGTATTCGACAACGATGATTGGATTGCCGGGGTCCGGGTGGGGCTCGGCGCGGATACGCCGGTTGGGCCAGTGCGCTTCGACTATGGGATGTCGGGTGGCGGACGAAACGCCTTCTTCGTTCGGCTGGGCCGGTGGTTCTAAGACGAGCCTGTCTTCCTATAGCTGCTCATGCTGAGTGGCATAGCCGGCGGTCCGAGGCTCGGGAGGACCGTACCGCCCATGGGTGCCGTGCTGACGGTGCCACTCTTCCCGGAGACAGAATGGATCCAGTCCCTGGGGCCGGTCGACGGCGAGCACTCCATCCAGATGATCGATTTCGTGCTGGAGGAGCTCGGCACGATCTCCTTCTACTTCAATTTCAGTCCAGTCGCCTTTCATGTCCTGGTAGCGGACTCTGATTCGGTATGCCCGGGAAACTCGGACCAACAGGTTGGGGAATGAAAAGCAGTCATCCCATACCTCAAAGTCCTCGTTGCCGATATCGAGAATTTCCGGATTGATCAAGGGCCAGGGCTCCCCCATGTCGATGTAGACCATTCGGACCGGAGCTCCGATCTGAGGAGCGGCGATCCCTCGCCCCTGGCCGAACCGCGCTTGCCAGTCCCGCAGTGTCTCTCTCATGTCATCCATGATGACCCGTACAGCCGTGGAGCGCGGCCGGGTTATGGGCTCGCACCGAGCACGCAGGATGGGGTCGCCGAGGAGGCGAATGCGATGGATCGTCATGTAGCCCTCGAGGGGTGGCCGTAAACGTACGCGACAATATGAAGCCTCGGTCAACCAGGAGCCAGAAAGGGCTAGTAGTAGTATTAGAAACTACTGACCGGGTCACGTCGACTACTCGATTAGCGAGTGCGGCGGGGATGCGTGTAAGTTATTGTCTTTCATTGACTCTGATTTCGCACCAAGAGCTTGCCTGAATTGACAATTCCGACTTTTTTACTTATAATTGCCTCCTATGTCAGGTACCGGTAACCACGCGCAAGTCAATCTGCCGCTGCCACTTGGGCACAGGGGAGTCCGCGGGGCCGTCCTGGTGGAGCTCAAGAGGGCGCAGCCTCTCTCCACTCGGGAGCTTGCCGGTCGGCTGGGGACCTCACTCAACGCGGTTCGCCACCACTTGAAGGAACTCGAGGAACAAGAGCTGGTGAGTTATGAGCGGCAGCATAGAGGGGTTGGAGCGCCGACCTTCGCCTACCGGCTCGCGCCGGCTGGGGAAGCCCTCTTCCCTCGGCGGTATGACGCTATCCTCACCAGTTTGTTAGACGACCTGGTCAATCTTCAGGGCCGAGCGGCAGCCGTAGGCCTGTTGGAGGCGCGATACTCTGCCATTGCACAGCGGCTTCAGCACGAGCTGGAGGGAAGGTCTCCGGCCGAGCGGCTGCAGGCAGTCACCAGAATGCTTTCGGAAGACGGCTACATGGCCGAAGTGAGCTTTACTTCCGGCGGCACCACCCTGACTGAGCATAACTGCGCCATTCAAGCGGTCGCTGAGCGATTCCCAGAGATCTGTGCGGCAGAAGCCAAGCTTATAGGGGAAGTGCTGAGAGCTGAGGTTCACCGGGAAAAGCACATTCTGAAGGGCTGCAGTGCCTGCGAATACCGTTTGCATTTCGATTCCACCAGCCCCACCGCTGGACCGCCAGATGACTCCGTTGCAGGGCCGGGGTCCTACTCTGCGCTATTAGAGGAGAGGTCATGAGCTCGTCGGTCGAGAGTCTGGTCGGTAAGGAGTACAAGTACGGATTCGTGACGGATATCGAGTCCGATATCGCTCCCCGCGGCCTGAATGAAGACACCATCCGCCTGATATCCGCCAAGAAGGTAGAGCCACAGTGGCTACTGGATTGGCGGCTCAAGGCCTACCGGGGTTGGCTGAAAATGTCCGAGCCCCACTGGTCCAACGTGAAGTATGATCCGATCGACTACCAGTCTATTCGCTACTACGCTGCGCCGAAGACTACAAAGCCGCTGGGCAGCCTGGACGAGGTAGACCCGAAGCTGCGGGAAACCTACGAGAAGCTGGGGATTCCGCTTTCCGAGCAGAAGCTTCTGGCTGGTGTGGCAGTCGACGCGATTTTCGACTCTGTGTCGGTCGGGACCACCTACAAGGCCAAGCTCGCGGAACAGGGAATCATATTCTGTTCCTTCGGCGAGGCGGTTCGGGAGCACCCGGATCTGGTGCAGAAATATCTCGGGTCGGTCGTACCCTTGAGCGACAACTTCTTCGCCGCACTCAACTCGGCGGTGTTCAGCGACGGATCGTTCGTGTACGTCCCCAAGGGCGTGAAGTGCCCCCTCGAGCTCTCCACCTATTTCCGGATCAACGCAGCCGGCACCGGCCAGTTCGAGCGTACCCTCATCATTGCCGACGAGGGCGCCTCAGTGAGCTATCTGGAGGGGTGCACCGCGCCGAAGCGGGATGAGAATCAGCTCCATGCCGCAGTGGTGGAGCTGATTGCCCTCGAGGGCGCAACCATCAAATACTCGACGGTGCAGAACTGGTACGCCGGTGATGAGCGGGGAGTGGGCGGTGTCTTCAACTTCGTCACCAAGCGCGGCAAGTGCGTCGGCGCCAACTCCAAGATCTCCTGGACCCAGGTGGAGACCGGTTCGGCCATTACCTGGAAGTATCCCAGCGTCATTCTCCAGGGAGACAACTCCGTGGGCGAGTTCTACTCGGTGGCGGTCGTCAACGGAAAGCAGCAGGCCGACACCGGCACCAAGATGATCCATCTGGGGAAGAACACGCGCTCCACCATCGTATCGAAGGGGATCAGCGCGGGCGAAGGCCAGAACAGCTACCGTGGTTTGGTCAAGATCATGCCCAAGGCCGACCGGGCCCGCAACTACACCCAGTGCGACTCCATGCTGGTTGGCAACCGCTGCGGCGCTCACACGTTCCCCTACATCGACGTGCAGAACTCCACTGCGGCCCTGGAGCACGAGGCCTCGACTTCAAAGATCGGCGAGGACCAGATCTTCTATCTCAAGCAGCGCGGCCTCAATACTGAGAACGCGATCTCCATGATCGTGAACGGCTTCTGTAAGGAAGTCTTCAAGGAACTTCCGATGGAGTTCGCGGTCGAGGCGCAGAAGCTGTTGACGGTCACTCTGGAAGGAAGCGTCGGATAACCGCGTGAACAGTAAATAGTGAACGGTAAACGGACGGGTTCTGGGTCCGTCCTATTCACTGTTTACCGTTCACCGTTCACCCCCTTTTAGGAGCTGTATTCGTGCTCGAAATCAAAGACCTGTACGCCAGCGCGGGCACCAAGGAAATCCTCAAGGGCATCTCACTCAAGGTGAACCCGGGGGAGATCCATGCCATCATGGGCCCAAACGGGTCGGGCAAGAGCACGCTCGCTCAGGTCCTGGCCGGTCATCCGGCGTTTGAGGTAACCCGCGGCCAGGTTCTGTTCGAGGGTCAAAATCTGCTCGACTTGCAGCCGGAGGAGCGCGCGCAAGCGGGGATCTTTCTCGCCTTCCAGTACCCGGTCGAGCTTCCCGGAATCACCAACGCCTACTTCCTCCGCGCGGCGTATAACGAGATGCGGAAGGCAAGGGGTCAGGAAGAGGTGGACCCCATGGATTTTCTCGACCTGCTGGAGGAAAAACTGAAGGTGGTGGACTGGGGTCCGGAGATCATGCAGCGCCCCGTCAATGCCGGGTTTTCCGGCGGCGAGAAGAAGCGGAACGAGATCCTGCAACTCGCCGTGCTCGAGCCCAAGCTCGCCATTCTGGACGAGACGGACTCCGGGTTGGACATCGACGCGCTCCGAACCGTGGCCGAAGGGGTCAACCGGCTGCGGCATCCGGATAAGGCGTTCATCATCATCACGCACTACCAGCGATTACTGAACTACATCGTGCCTGATTACGTGCACGTACTGTCGAGCGGCAGGGTTGTCATGTCCGGCGGCAAGGATCTAGCCCTCGAGCTCGAGGCCAAGGGCTATGAATGGGTCGATGCGCAGGCGGAGGCGCTGGCCAGGTGAGTGGGGTCTTTTTGAAGGACTTCGAGAACTTCGCCAGTACGGCGACGGCCGACAGCCCCGACTGGCTGGAGCCAATCCGGCGGACGGCAATGGATCGGTTCGCGCGCACCGGATTCCCCACGGCTCGGGACGAGGAGTGGCGGTTCACGCCGCTCGCTCCGATCGTGCGGCGGTCCTGGCGTGCCGCCGCCGGCGCAAACGAGGACCTGACCCCGGCGCAGGTCGATCCCTTTGTTTTCGGTCATCCTGAGTGGTGCAGACTGGTCTTCGTGAATGGGGAACACGTTCCGGGGCTTTCATTCGCAGGCAGTCTGCCCGACGGCGTAATCGCCACCAGCCTCTCCGAGGTGCTGCGGAACGGGGGCGACCTTCTCCAGCGCCACTTTGCCCGCTACGCCCGGATCGAGGAGAATCCTTTCACGGCGCTCAACACGGCGTTGTTTCGGGACGGCGGGTTGGTTCACGTGCCCGCAGGCGTCGATTTGTCCCTGCCCATCAACCTGGTGTTCCTCACCACCAGGGAAGCCGACGGCACCGTCATTCACCCGCGAAATCTGATCGTGGTGGAGCGTAATGCGCGCGCCTCGGTGATCGAGAGTTACGTGACGCTTGCGCCGGGCGCACGCTACTGGACCAATCCCGTCACCGAGGTGTGGACCGGCGCGAACACCTGGGTCGAGCACACTCGGATCCAGCGAGAGAGCGAAGCCGCCTATCATGTGGCCACCACGCAGGCCGAGGTCTCGCGCGACAGCCACTATCGCTCGTTCTCGATGGCCATGGGAGCCGCGTTGGCTAGACACAATCTGAATGCCCGCCTGGCTGATCAGTATGCCGAAGCGCTCCTGTACGGGCTCTACATCACCCACGGCGAGCAGCTGGTGGACAATCACACGGTTCTTTACCACGACCATCCGAACGGGCACAGCTGGGAAGTCTACAAGGGCATCCTCGACGGCCGCTCGCGCGCGGTGTTCAACGGGAAGGTGTTGGTGAAGCCTGAGGCGCAGAAGACTGACGCCAAGCAGACCAATAGAAACCTGGTGCTCTCGGACTTCGCCAAGGTCGATACCAAGCCGCAGCTCGAGATCTTCGCCGACGATGTGAAATGCACTCATGGTGCGACCGTCGGGCAGCTCGATGAGGTCGCCCTGTTCTATGCTCGGAGCCGGGGGCTTGCCGCCGAGGAAGCTCGCCGATTGCTCACCTACGCATTCGCGGCCGAGGTCATCGAGGAAGTTGCCTTGGCGCCCGTGCGCACGGAGCTGAACCGATTGTTGCTCGAGCGCTTGGACGAGGTGAAATGAGCGAGAAAGCGGGTAAGCGCGAAAGCGGGACAGCCGTGCGTTCGAGCGCCTCACGCACAGACGTTGGTCCCGTCGCGCCTACCCGCCTGGCAGCTTCCCCGCTGGATACCGGACGCCTGCGAGTCGATTTCCCTATTCTCGACCGGCGAATCCGCGGGAAGCGGCTGGTATACCTCGACAATGCGGCAACGACCCAGAAGCCTCGAGCTGTCATCGATGCCGTCAGCCACTTCTACACCCACGAGAACGCCAATATCCATCGTGGCGTCCACCACCTGAGCGACCGGGCCACTGTCGCCTATGATGAAGTTCGGCAGAAGACCGCTCGCTTCCTCAATGCGCGGTCACCCCGGGAGGTGGTGTTCACCCGAGGCACGACCGACAGCATCAACCTCGTAGCCCAAAGCTATGGTAGAGCCTTCCTGACGGCCGGTGACGAGATTCTCATAACCGGCATGGAGCACCATTCCAACATCGTGCCCTGGCAGCTTCTCTGCGAACAGACCGGCGCGGTGCTCCGGGCGGTACCGTTGAACAGTGCCGGGGAACTGGAGCTCGAACAGTTCGCGCACCTGCTCAATGAACGCACTCGGCTGGTTGCCGTGGTGCACCTCTCCAACGCTCTCGGTACCATCAACCCGGTCAAGCATCTCATCGGCCTGGCGCACGTGCGTAACATTCCGGTGCTGATCGATGGTGCCCAATCCGCTCCCCACCTCCCGCTCGACGTGCAGGAGCTCGATTGCGACTTTCTGGCCTTCTCTGGCCATAAACTCTTCGGGCCCACTGGAGTCGGAGTACTGTACGGACGCGAGTCCCTGCTGGAGCGAATGCCTCCCTGTCAGGGCGGCGGTGGAATGATCGAGACGGTGACGCTGGAACGGTCCAGCTGGGCACCTATACCAGCCAAGTTCGAAGCCGGTACGCCGATGATCGCTCAAGCGATCGGCTTGGGAGCGGCCATCGACTACGTAAGCCAGGTGGGACTGCCGGCGATCGCGGCCTGGGAAAAGATACTGCTCGACTACGCCACTCACCTGTGCAACCGAATTGACGGGGTGCGAATCATCGGCACGGCGCAGGACAAGGCCGCTGTACTGTCGTTCGTGCTTGACGGCGTGCATCCGCACGACGTGGGCACTATCCTGGACTACGATGGCATCGCTGTTCGAGCTGGCCACCACTGTGCCCAGCCAGTGATGCGGCACTTCGGTGTCCCGGCCACCGTACGAGCTTCGTTCGCCTTCTACAACACAAAGGAAGAAGTGGAGGTCCTGGCCGACTCGCTGGTCCGGGTCCGGAGGATCTTCGGCTGATGGGCAGTCTCGCCACTTTGTATCAGGATCTGATCCTCGATCACAATCGCGCTCCGCAGAACTACCGGTCCATGGAGAACGCCAATCGACGAGTCGAGGGCAACAATCCTCTGTGTGGCGATAAGCTCACCCTATGGCTACGGATGGAAGGCGATCGGATCCGGGACGTATCCTTCCAAGGCTCCGGCTGCGCCATCTCCCGAGCCTCCGCGTCACTGATGACTGCCGCAGTCAAGGGAAAGACCAGGCAGGAGGCGGAGGACCTATTCCAACGCTTTCGGCGGATGGTCACTGGATCGCTCGATCCGTCCGAGGCTCAGTCACTGGGTAAGCTCGTCGCCTTGGCGGGTGTTTCGGGGTACCCGATTCGAGTCAAATGCGCCAGCCTCTCCTGGCATGCTCTGAAAGCAGCCCTGGATCAAAGTGACGGGGTGGTTTCCACGGAATAGCCGTCCAACGTACTCACGCTCAAAACGTACTCACGCTCAAAAGGAAGCAAGCCATGCCTTACAATCCTGCACTCGTGGCTCCCATGCGGGCCGAGGTCACCCGGTTGGGCGCAAAGGAGCTCACTAGCGCAGCGGAGGTCGACGCCGCCTTGGGAGACCAAAGGGGATCCATGCTGGTTTTCATCAATTCTGTGTGCGGATGTGCGGCGGGAAACGCGCGCCCGGCTCTCGGGCTGGCCCTGAAGCATTCAGTGGTGCCCCAGCAGGTGGTTACGGTCTTCGCCGGCCAGGATCTGGAGGCTGTTGCTCGAGCTCGGCAGTATTTCGCGGAGTATCAACCCAGCAGCCCCTCGATGGCACTGTTGCGCGATGGCGAAGTGGTACACTTCGTCCACCGGCACCAAATCGAGGGGAGATCACCGCAGGCCATTGCGGGAGATCTCACTGCTGCCTTCGACAAGTTCTGTGGCGCAGCGGTGTAGCAACTCATGTCAGGACACGTCTTTCATCCAGGACACGCCGAGCTCCACGGTGTCACCGTCGTAGTCGAGACCAGAGGGTCCCGGACGTACGTCGGGCGTTTTGACAATGAAGACGAACGCGGCGTCCACATGCTCGACGTCGGCATTCATGACGAGCAAACCGGTGGACCAAAGGAAGAGTACCTCCGGAGCAGCGCCAAGTTCGGGGTTCGAACCGAGCACCGGCAGGTGACTGTGCCGGCCGATCAGATCGTGCGGATCTCTCGGCTGGGCGAGTTGAGCTGAGCAAGATGGCCGGCGGGATCCCATGAATCGATATGATGTCGTCGTCATCGGCGGCGGCCACGCGGGCACTGAGGCCGCCGCACTCGCTGCACGGCGTGGAGCCCGCGTTCTTCTGCTGACCCAGAACCTGGAAACCATTGGCCAGATGTCCTGCAATCCCGCCATTGGAGGGATTGCCAAAGGAACGGTCGCGCGGGAAGTAGACGCGCTCGGCGGCATCATGAGCCGGGCGACCGACCGCGCCTGCATCCAGTTTCGGATGCTGAACCGCTCCAAGGGGCCCGCTGTCTGGTCTCCGAGGGCGCAGTGCGACCGTGGGCTCTATCGCAGGGCGGTTCGCCATTTGTTGGAGCGGCAGCCGCAGATTGAATTTCTCCAAGGCACAGTGGCTCGACTGCTGGTGTCGAGTGGACGAGTGGATGGTGTCGAGACACTGAATGGCATAATTATTCGTGCGCGGTCTATCGTGGTGACTGCGGGAACCTTCCTGCGGGGTCGCATCCATCAGGGGCTCCATACTCAGATTCCGGCTGGTCGCGCGGGAGATCCACCGTCCACCGAAATGGCTCAAGATATTGAGTCATACGGGCTTACGGTCAGTCGATTCAAGACCGGGACTCCCCCCCGGGTGGATGGTCGCAGTGTCGCCCTTGACAGGTTGGAGTTACAAAGCGGAGATCAGGATCCCTTCTGGTTCTCGTTTTATGAGCGCTCCCCTCGGCCGGAGCAGAGACCTTGTTATCTGACCTACACCGGTCCTCAGCTCCGGGATATCGTGCAGCGGCACCTCAACGCATCTGCTCTGTACGGGGGCGCTATTGCCAGCCGAGGGCCACGATACTGTCCGTCGATCGAGGACAAAATCGTCAAGTTCCCTCACGCGGAACGGCACCAGGTGTTCCTGGAACCGGAGGGGTTGGATACTTCGGAGATGTACGTGAACGGACTCTCGACTTCACTGCCCCCGGACGTGCAGCTGGGATTCTTGCGCACGATTCAAGGCATGGAGTCCGTAACGATGACGCGGGCCGGCTACGCCATTGAGTACGACTTCTTCCCACCGACCCAGTTGCTGCCCACTCTCGAGTCGAAAGCTGTAGCCGGCCTCTTCTTCGCCGGGCAGGTGAACGGGACGACTGGTTACGAGGAGGCCGCAGCGCAAGGTGTCCTGGCAGGCCTCAACGCGGCGGGACGCGCGCTAGGTGAAGGGCCAGTAGAGATCTCACGGAGCAACGCTTTCCTTGGGGTGCTCGTGGATGACCTAGTCAACCGTGGAGTGGATGAGCCCTACCGCCTGTTTACTTCCCGGTCCGAATACCGATTACTGTTGCGCCAGGACAATGCTCTTCGCCGACTACTGCCACTCGCTGATGACCTGAACCTCCTCACCGAGGAGGAGCTCAAGTCGGCCAGTGAGCGCCTCGATTCCGAAGAGAGAGTGCGGTCAGATGCGGAGTGCACCACCATTTCTCCCCACCTCGCCAACCCCGTTCTCTCGAGCTGCGACTCTGCCACCATCCGGGAGCCGACCCGAGTGGCTGATCTCGCTCGTCGGCCCGAAGTGCCCCTCCACGACCTACTCCAGGCGCTCGGGCGCGCCCCGGACGGGCAGGTCGCAGAGTGGGCAGACATCGAGCTCAAGTACGCCGGATACTTGGCAAAAGAGCGGGCAGCTGCGCTGCGGCTCGCAGAGATGGACCATCTGGAGATGCCGATTGGCATCGACTACCCCGGTCTCACTACGCTCTCAACGGAGTGTCGGGAGAAGCTCGATAAGATTCGCCCACGGTCATTGGGACAGGCGAGCCGTATACCTGGCGTGTCCCGCAGTGATGTCCAGAATCTTGTCTTCGAGGTAATCAAGCAGCGAAGGTCTCTGGTTTCACGTGAAACACTGGAGAGCTGATCACTGAGGTCTCACGTGAAACGACCGCCTTAGTATTCGTCGAGAATCTCTCTATACCTCCAATCCAGCCCCAGAAAAAACCACAACAGTCTGCTTGGTTTGTGCAGGTGATTGCACGTGGAGAGCAACCTCCTATATTCGTGCGACCCCCCAACGCATTCTCCCATCCATTTCCGCAAGAGCTGAGCGGCTCATTTAGTTCCAAGTAGCTGCGCCACCTCCAATTAAGGCTACGCTGATCAATGGCTCAGGTCATAGCGATCGCAAATCAGAAGGGTGGAGTCGGCAAGACCACGACAGCGGTGAACCTTGCCGCCTCCTTGGCCATCGCCGAACGCCGAACACTCCTGCTCGATGCCGATCCACAAGGAAACGCCACCAGCGGCGTCGGCGTCGCCAAAGAAACCGTGGAGCTCTCCTTATACGAGTCTCTCGTCGAAGGACATCCTCCGGGTGAAGCAGTCCTCCCGGTTTCGGCACTGCCGTTCCTATCCGTCCTTCCGGCCACCCAGGATCTTGTCGGTGCCGAGCTGCAGCTGGTGGAACGCCAGAGCCGCGAGGCGATCCTCCGCCAAGTGCTTGATCAGCTCCAGGATGCATACGACTACGTCATCGTAGATTGCCCACCCTCACTGGGTTTGCTCACCTTGAACGTACTGGCTGCAGCCCACGGCGTACTCATACCCATCCAATGCGAGTACTATGGCTTGGAAGGGATGTCGCAGCTTCTTAACACTGTCAGGTTAGTGCAGCAAAACTTCAACCCTACCCTGGCCATTAGCGGCGTCCTCCTCACCATGTACGACTCTCGGCTGAACCTCTGCCGGCAGGTAGCCGAAGATGCCAAGGAGTATTTCGGCGCGAAGGTGTTCAGCACGCCCATCCCCCGAAACGTGCGACTGGCCGAGGCGCCGAGCTTCGGAAAGCCGATTCTACTGTATGATGTGCAGTCGGTCGGAGCGCGAAGCTACCTCGCTGTGGCGCAGGAGCTATTGCGGCGACTCGAGAGCTCGTCCGTTACCATCGAAGAGCCTGTACCCCCGCCCCCAGCACAACCGATAGCAGGCGCAGAACCCGAGTCCGACCCGGCGCCCGAACCCGAGTCCGAATCCGAGCACGACACCCTGCCACACCCGCTGCCCGAGGTGACCACACATGACTGAGACCAAACGGTTGGGTCGGGGACTCGAGGCCTTGCTCGGCTCTGCGACTCGCGAGCAGGCCCAGGCTTCAGGCGCACTCCGAGAGCTGCCCATCAGCAGTGTTCAACCCAATCCGTTGCAGCCCCGCTCTAAGATCAACGAAGCCGAGCTGATCGAGTTAACGGCGTCCATCGAGGCATCCGGGCTGCTTCAGCCGGTCATTGTTCGTCCGCGCAATGGTAAGTACGAGCTCATTGCGGGCGAGCGCCGCTGGCGGGCGGTCCAGCGTCTGGGGTGGTCCAAGATTCCGGCGATTGTCAGGGATGTCGATGATCGGACGCTTTTGACGTTAGCCCTGATCGA